>JBBQTZ010000031.1:0-28194 GCA_038234405.1 Chitinophagales bacterium | reverse complement strand
GAAAATGCAGGAAATAGCTGGGCACCCATTTTTGATGAGCAGCCTACATTAAACATTGGCGTGGTAGCCATTCAACAAAGCAATCCATCTGTGGTTTGGGCAGGCACGGGAGAGGGTAATCCCCGTAATTCTCTCAATATTGGTGGTGGCATTTTTAAAAGTTTGGATGCAGGAAAAACCTGGAAATTAGCTGGTTTGGAAAAAACAATGAATATCCACAGGATTATTATTGACCCCACCAACCCCAATACGGTTTATGCAGCAGCCATTGGAAATCCGTACGGTGAGCATCCCGAGAGAGGTGTATATAAAACAATTGATGGTGGAGATAATTGGACACAGATTTTAAAAACCAATGATACAAGTGGCTGTGCAGATTTAGTAATGGATCCATCTAACCCCAATAAACTATTAGCCAATATGTGGCAGCACCGCCGTACACCCAATAGTTTTAAAAGTGGTGGAGCTGGCAGTGGATTTTACATTACGTACGATGCAGGTAAAAACTGGAAAAAATTAGGTAAAAATGAAGGCTTACCAGAAGGTGAATATGGCCGTATAGGGATAGCAATTGCACCAAGCGACCCAAGGAGAATTTATGCCCTGATTGAATCAAAAAAGAATGGCCTGTACCGCACTGATGATGGCGGGTTTAAATGGGAATTGGTAAACAGCAATAGCGGCGATGTAAACAACCGTCCATTTTATTTTCAGGATATAAGGGTTGATCCAAAAAATGAAAACAGGGTGTACAACATTTACCAAATGATTTCAATGAGCGAAGATGGCGGAAAAAACTTTAAAGTAATTATTCCCTATAGTGGTATTCATCCTGATCATCATGCATTTTGGATTAACCCCAATGACCCCAATTTTATAATTGATGGAAATGATGGAGGCATAGGCATTAGCAGAGACAGGGGCCGTACCTGGAAGTTTGATGAACAACTACCTGTTGGGCAATTTTATCATATTAATGTTGATAACGAACTGCCATACAATATTATGGGAGGCATGCAGGATAACGGAAGCTGGCGTGGGCCTGCATATTCCTGGATAGAATCTGGCATAAGAAATTATCAATGGCAAAATCTTTGGGGAGGCGATGGATTTGATGTATCGCCAGACCCATCTAACGCCAATTGGGTATATGCAATGAGCCAGGGCGGAAACCTGGGAAAGTACAATGTACTTACCGGTGAGCAGATGGAATTTCAGCCACCTTCACTTACACTAAAAACAAAGCTACGTTTTAATTGGAATGCAGCTTTTGCCCAATCGCCTACTGATGAAAATACTATTTACTATTGCAGTCAGTTTGTACATAAAAGCACTAATAAAGGCATGGATTGGGAAATTATTTCACCCGATTTAACCACCAATGATACTGCTTTACAAAAGCAGGATGAAAATGGTGGCCTATCGCTTGACATTACAGGTGCAGAAAATTTTACTACAATTATTTGTGTAGAACCATCTGCCAAAAACGATAAAGTTATTTGGGCTGGTACCGATGATGGCAACGTACAACTTACAAAAGATGGTGGCAAAACCTGGACAAATTTTCGGGGTAAAATTCCGGGTATGCCTTTGGGAGCCTGGATACCACAAATAAGGGCAAGCAGGTACAATGCTGCCGAAGCTTTTGTTGTATGCAACGATTATCGCCGGGGCGATTTTAAACCTTATATTTTTCGTACCAAAAACTTTGGTGAAACGTGGGAGCGGATGATTGATGAAAACAAGGTTAAAGGCTATGCACTGTGTTTAATACAAGATCCGGCTGAACCCAACCTTATTTTTGCAGGTACCGAACATGGCTTGTGGGTTAGCCTTGATAATGGAAAAAGTTTTGAACAATGGAAAAATGGTTATCCCACGGTTTCCACCTTTGATGTAGCCATACAGGAAAGAGAAGCAGATTTGTGTATTGCCAGTTTTGGCCGGGCCATGTATGTACTGGATGATATTCGTCCGCTACGCAAAGCTGCATCTATGAGCGGTACAATACCAACAAAATTACTCACTGTTTTTGAACCTCCGGTTGCATACAAGGTAAATAACCGCAATGTTGCAGGATACGATTACAGCTCCTGGGGAGTGTATGAAGGAGAAAACAGAAAAAAAGGTGCTGCTTATTCCTTTTTTGTACAAAAAGCTACTGCTCTAAAAACTGATTCTTCTATTGCAAAAAAAGCAGGTACAACAAAAACAACTACTGATACTTTAAAAACTAAAATTGATAAAACAGATAGTGCTTTTGTTAAAATTTATAACGCATCTAATGAGTTGATAAGAACACAGAAAGTAAAAGCAGATACAGGTTTTAACCGGTATTATTGGGGTTTTGAAATGAAAGGAAACAGACAGCCCGGCTCGGCCAAACCGAAAGCTGGTGAAGATGAGCCAAGAGGTATGCAGGTATTTACCGGCACCTATAAGCTGGTAATTGAGTTAGGTAAAGACAGAGATTCTGCAATGATTGTTGTAAAGCCAGATCCTGCAGCTATCCCCTCAAAAGAAATTTATGATGCCAAAGCAGCCGCATTAAAAAGATTATCCATCAGCACAGAAAAATTAGTAGCTATTACAGATAGACTAACAGAGGCAGAGGAAACCATCAACAAAGTGGAGGCAGCCTCAAAAAACGTTGATACACCGGAAGCAGACAGCCTTCGTAAAACGGGTAAGGTAATGACAGATTCTATCAAAAATATCCGCAATTTTATATTTGGCAAACCGCTAGAAAAGCAGGGCTATGGCCGGGTATATCAGATTACAGTTAATAGCAAATTACAAGAAGCAAGGAGTGAGATAACCGGCAAAAACAAAGTACCTGCTGCTCAGGAATTTGCATTAATTGAAATTGCCGAAAGCCTGGTAACCGAAACTATTCAAAAAACAAATACCTTTTTTACCGGTAAATGGGTTGCTTACCAAAAGCAGGCTGATGCTACGCCCATGAAATTGTTTAAAGAATATAAAATGATGGAGTAAAACTGTTATAATCATTTGCCAAAAGGGTTTAAAAAGTACGCTTGCTGTACTTTTTAAACCCTTTTTTTATGAACAGAAAATGAGGTAAGTAAACTACTATTTCCCACTGGTTAAATCTCTAAAAACATCTTCCAGGCTATGCTCACCACTTTGTAATGATACTATATTGAGGTTGTGCTCTACAGATAACTGCAATAATTGCTTTTTTACAAATGCCACATCATTGGTAGCAATATTAAAATGGGTTGATGTAACCGCTTTTATACTTTTTATATCTTGTAATTGCGATAGCAAATCAGCAGCAATAACTTCTTTAAAAACTACTGTAACTACCTGTTGGGAATTACTATCTTTTTGTAGATTGATTAATTGATCATCTGCCACAATATTACCATGATTAATGATAATTACCCGGTTGCAAATGGCTTCTACTTCCTGCAAAATATGAGATGAAAAAAGTACCGTTTTATTTTTACCAAGGGTTTTAATTACTTCTCTTATTTCGATAATTTGGTTGGGATCAAGGCCTGTAGTAGGCTCGTCTAATATTAATACTTCCGGATTGTGAATTAGTGCAGCAGCAAGGCCTACCCTTTGTTTATACCCCTTGCTAAGCTGTGCTATTTTTTTGTTGGCCTCCAGCTTTAAACCAACTATTTCTATCATTTCTTCAATCCTTACCTGCAGCTTGGGTATATGATGTATAGTACCAATAAAATCAAGGTATTCCCTTACATACATATCGAAGTATAATGGATTAGATTCAGGCAAATAACCAATCTTTTTTTTGCTTAGTAAATTGTTTGTACTTGCCGCTTCACCACAAACTTCTATAGTTCCTTCATCTGGTTGCAGAAAACCGGTAATCATTTTCATAGTGGTACTTTTACCTGCTCCATTAGGGCCCAAAAAGCCTACAATTTCTCCTTTATTAACAGTAAAAGAAATATTATTTACTGCTTTTTGAGTGCCATAAATTTTTGTAAGATTATTTACTATGATGGACATATTGTATTAAACGGTTTGATAAACTTTAGTAAGTAAAAACTATAGGTAGCTGTATAAAATTTTACAATAATTAATAATATGGCTGATTTATTTTGAACCGGATTTATAACCGGATTGCGAAAATAATTCCGATATAAATATCACCTGCAATCTCATATTTTAAACAACAACGCCGTAGTAAATACGGCGTTGTAACTATTATTTTAACCCGGATTTTGCTGTGGCGGATTATTATTGCCCTTGCTTTGCGGTGGTCTTTGTTGTTGCGGCCTACTTTGTTGCGGCCTACTTTGTTGCGGCCTGCTTTGTTGTGGTCGGTTTTGTTGCTGTTTGTTACCCCCTTGCTGAGTAGGGTTGTTTGTGCCTCCACCTTGTTGGTTGGGTCTTGAATTATCTCCCTTGTTTTGCCGGGGATTTTGTTGTTTGTTTTGATTAGGGTTACTTGCTTGCGCTTGCTGCCCTTTTGCATCATTACCCCTTGGTGAATTGCCTCTTTTGTTATTACCTCTTTGATTATTCCCGCTTTGCTCATTCCCGCTTTGCTCATTCCCTCTTTGTTCATTTCCTCTTTGCGGCTCATTTTCCCTGTTTTCGGTAGTATTTTGCCTGCCGCCAGTTATCTGTCCTTTTTCGTTATCTCTTCTTTTTCTACTTGTTTTTTCTAAACTACGCAGGCTAATTTGGCCTACCACGTCGGCATAGGTAGGTTCAATTTCAACTGGTTTTTTGGTAGCTACTTCTACCGGCTCAAGTTCATCTGGTTTAATTCCCTGTTTATTTAATGCTTTAATTTTTTGTACTCTTTCTATAGTAAGTGGATATTGTTTGTTACTATCTGGCATGGTGTACCACATCAGGCTTCTAAAAATATCTTTTTTTACCAGAAAAGCCCTGTTTCTTGCAACCTCAATCATATCGCAATCGTCTGGAAAATGTTGCAATGCATCAAGGTAGGTATCTAATTCATAATTAAGACAGCATTTTAAACGACCGCATTGTCCGCTTAATTTTGTTTGATTAATACTTAGGTTTTGATAGCGGGCTGCATTGGTGTTTACACTTTTAAAATCTGTTAACCAGGTGCTGCAACAAAGCTCTCTGCCGCAGCTTCCTATACCGCCAACTTTGCCAGCTTCCTGCCTTGCGCCTATTTGCTTCATTTCAACTTTTACCTTAAACTCACCTGCAAATATTTTTATCAGCTCTCTAAAATCTACCCTGTCATCTGCTATATAAAAAAAAGTTGCTTTACGCCCATCGGCCTGTATTTCTACTTCTGCAACTTTCATTTCCAGGTTAAGCTGCCGGGCAATAGCACGGCTCCTGATCATTACATCTTTTTCTCTTGCCTTTGTTTCCTTCAGCTTACTGAGGTCGTTCTCATTAGCCCTACGTAATATCTTTTTAATATCGGAGCTCTCTTCTTTAAGGTTATTTTTCTTTAACTGAAGCCTTACCAATTCTCCGGTTAAATTTACACTGCCAACATCAAAGCCATTTACACCCTCTATTGCTACCATATCTCCTTTTTCGAAAAAAAAGGGGGTTGCATTTTTAAAGTAATCTTTGCGGCTGCCATTATTAAAACTAATCTCTACAATTCTGCATCCACTTTCCGGATCGCTAAAGGGTAGGTTAGCAAGCCAGTCATGTACATTCATTCTGTTGCAGCTTCCGCTTGCACAGCTACCTTTACTTTGACAACCGCCTGGTGCTCCACTGGTTGTACCACAACTTCCACATGCCATATATATAATGATTGATGGTTTGTTATTAAATAGTTGATTATTGGTGTATTGTATCTAAATAGGTTATTGTTGAGCAATTTAATATATTTCATTAAAATATTATCTGTTTGCCTGGCAACAATTTTGGTAAAAAATTTTTACCGTAACCTAAGTTTTACAGCTAAACTTTAAAAATGAATTGTTTATTAAGATGTTGCTTAATCGTATTGAGTACAGTAATGTAAGCTGGCTTTACCCTAAACAGTATTGTTAGGCAAAGCAGGTACTCTTTTGCAGGTATAGAATAATTTTAACCAGGTAGTTTTTTTTTACACTTTTTTAAGTAAAATGTTACTTTTTGCGCCTGCCATTTTTCGTACACCATCATTTGTAGCAATATTGCACAAATAAAGCACTACAATTAGGTTAGTACACTTCTACTTAAAACACAAATAAAAAAAGTTGTTGAATACAGTATAAAAAGCCGGTTCATTAAAAATTATCCTACAAATGCAAAAGCTCCGTTCCACTTCAAAATTCTCAATTAACCAAAATTAACGAATTGTTATTAATAATGTGATATAACTTAATGGTAAGCGCATGAAACAACATTTTACCATTGGCATTGCGTTCAATGTAATAGCTTGCTTTGTCTAACTCTTTAATAATGGCCTCTTGCTGATGGGTGCTACAAAGTTTGTTAAGCCGGGTGGCAAAATCGTATTCATTACCTTTATTTTGTTGCTGGTGATCAGGGTGAATAAGGTTTGTTCGTACTGCAAGCTCAAGCAAATGAGTAAAATATTGAAGAAATTGCTTTTGCCTTTCCCTGCCTTGTTTGGCCATATCCTCTATCCATTTTATCTGTGCTGTATGGTTTCTTTTTACAATCATATTGAGCCATTCTCTTAAAACAGCCTGCCAATCATCATCTGTATGTTGCAAAAGATGAAGTGCTTCTCTGTAATTTCCTTCTGCAATAGCAGCAATTTGTGTTGCCTTTTCTACCGGTGCACCCGCCCTTAGCTCGAGAGCTGCCTCAATATCTATCCGTTTTAGCGCCGGTATTTTTACCAACTGCGTTCTCGATAAAATGGTTGGCAAAATCATGTCTTCATTTTCAGCCACCAAAATAAACAAGGTATTGGGTGGTGGCTCCTCTATCAGTTTTAATAATTTATTGCCACTATTTCCAAGATATTCCGGCATCCACAAAATGAGTACCTTATAGCCGCCTTCAAAGCTTTTTAAGCTAATTTTTTTATTGATCTCATTGCACTCTTCGGCAGTAATATTTCCCTGTTTGTTTTCTGCTCCTATAAACTGTAACCAATCAAACGCATTTCCATACGGCTGTAGCGATACAAATTCTCTCCATTGAGTAAACAAATCTTTACAAAGCTGTTTCCCCCCGTCTTTTTTGGTTATTACCGGAAACACAAAATGAATATCCGGGTGCATTAATTGATTGGCCTTTATACAAGCCGGACAAACACCACAACTATCATTTTGGTCAATTTGCGTAATTGCCGCAATTGCTTCTTTGGTTGTAGCTTCTTCACCAAATAACGATGGGCTTGCAGCAGCAAACATATCTGCCGGGGCAGTAGCAACCGCTTTTTTGTAAGGCGAGTTTTTTTCGCAAATAATATATTGGGAAAACGCTATGGCAAGCGACAAAGAGCCATTTCCTTCTTTACCCAAAAACAGCATGGCATGGCTTAGCCGGTTGTACTGTGCCATGTGTACCAACTGTTCTTTAATATATTTTTGGCCGATAACGTTTTTAAATTGCATTGTTACAAAGTAAAATAAAAATTGCTTCAAATACACTATCCTGTATAAATAGCAGTGTATTTTAAACCGTGATTTTTGCAGTAATACCAATTACCATTATAAATAGAGCGGAGTTATGTATTAGGTGCATTTAAAATTGACACAGCGACTTGTGATTGTTGAGTACACCAACCAGGGTCCAATTTCAGTAAGTGTAACCATTGAACACAATTGGGAGCTACAATTTGAAATGTACCCAATGTATTCTTCTATACGCAGCCTAAATATAAAAAAGGTATTGTGTAGTATTAAAAAAGGCAACCCGGTTTATTGGATTGCCTTTTAATACTTTAAAGCAAGTGTTATTATTTTGATTATTTCACAGTATGGAATTGTTAAAATAATCAGCATCTGATTTGGGTAGCATCAGCCTTTCTTCAGGCACAGAAATTTGATCTACGGTATCATTACCGGGATATTTGAAGTCAACATCATATTTATCACTGAACTCCTGGTACTTAACAACCACTGCAGTGCCGGCAGGTTTAAAATAAGTATCTAATAATGTAACGGTTTGGCCAGATTGATATTTCATATTGAAAACATTTAGAACAACAAATTAATGAATTCAATAAATATTCAGGTAAAACATTCTTCACATTATTGTTAATAATTGTGGATAATATTAAGGCAACAAGTACAATAAATTTTAAAAAAATTAAAAGGTTATTGATTACCAGCTAATAGTAATAAAATAAACATATTTGATGGGTGTTAATATTATTTTTTGGGATACAGCATTGCAATAAATTTTTTATCGGCAAAGGCAGGCGATAAGCTACGGTTCCACCCTATTTGATATTTACCAATAGTGAGTTCGTCGGGTACGGGGTACATCATAATTGATTTTTTATCGAGTTTGCCAGATCTGATTAAATTTTTGTCGTACGTAGAAAACACCTGGTCATTTACTTCTTCATTACTCCAACCATCCTTTTCGGCATAGTAAGCATATACTTTAGTCTTATTCCAGGGTGTGCCATTTAAAACAAAAAATCCGGAATGATGTACATTCCGGATATAACTAAACTTACAATTGTATTTATAATTTGCCTGTAATCTCTTCGCTCATAGGATTTACACCACTATCAAATTTAGCAACAAGATTTCCATTTTCATCCAATAAAAATTTACTAAAGTTCCATTTTACTTCTGCATCCAATACACCATTTAAACTTTTGCTGCAAAGCCATTTGTAAATAGGTGCAGTATCATTTCCTTTTACAGAAACTTTAGCTGCCATTGGAAAACTTACACCAAAGTTTTTTGTACAAAATTCTTTAATTTCTGTATTGGTTCCTGGCTCTTGTCCGCCAAAATTATTTGCAGGAAAACCAACAATAACCAACTTATCCTGGTATTTTTTATACAATGCTTCTAATGATTCATACTGTGGAGTATAGCCACATTTACTTGCTGTATTTACTACTAAAATTTTTTTTCCTTTAAAGGAAGCAAAATCAATTGTTCCGCCTTCTAAACCTTCTACTTTAAAATCGTGGATAGAGCTTGCATTTGTACTTGTACTAACTGTTTCTGTTGAATTGGTCATAGCTGTATTGCTGTTTTGTGCAGCACATGAAATAAATAATGCTGCTATTACAAAAAATTTAATCATAATAATTTTTTTTAAATAACGATTGAAGAGTGAATTTTGTTTGTTTATACTAAGAATTTTTAGCTATTTTTTTTAACACGGCTATTGCAAAATTATTGCAGTTCATAACAACCAATATCGGGCAGGCCAACACGCCTGTTTCTACCATCAAGATCGTTTAAAAAGCTTGTTGGTAAGCCTTTGTTAATGCCCGGCGCAGCAGGGTTACTTATATGAAAATCGAATAATCGCTTGTTTACATCAATGCTATCAAACATGGGCAGTTGATTTTTTATTGAATTTGTGATAGTGCTATTAGCAGGGTCTGTAACGGCTTTATACAAACAGTTTCTAAAAGATACATTATAGGGGTCTAATCCTTGTTTAGATACAGAAACTTCGTCAGTAACCTGCCCAACTTCTCCCCAAAAAATACAATTGGTAAATTGAGCACTAATACTGTTTGTGATGGCCGCTCCATTTAGCAACAAAAAATTATTAATGGTAAGTACAGGCTTTTTATGACTGATAAAAGTAGAATAAGCGGCTACAGTACAATTAACAAGCTGGTAGTTGCCACCAAGTAATAAACTAATATTGCTGCCACAATTAGTTATCAAACTGTTATCTGCCCGTAAACTACTGGCTACACATAGTATTCCTGCATCGTACGCATTATCTATTATACATTGGTGTAAGGTAATTTTTGGGTTTGCGTTGGGCGCCGGGCTTTCGGCCACTATTGCCTGATAAGCATTTTTTACTATGGCATACCTAAATATGCTGTTTTTGCTGCTAGCCCGGCAGTAAATACCCGGCCAGCTTGCCGGAAAATCTTTGTAATCCGCATCTAAACGATTGCCGGTAAAAAGAACAGGCATTGCTTTGCTGCCATTTACAATCAGCGTACCATCTATCAATATGGGTGCAGTAGATGCGGCATAAATTTTACATCCAGCATCAATGGTAAGCGTTACATTGGTATCAATGCGTACTGTGCCCAATAATACATAAGGAAGCTGGTTGTTCCAGGTTCTGTTTTCCTTTATAATTGTATTACGAAGAAAATTGGCATTTTGCCCAAAAGCTTCTAACTGAACGTACCGGGTATTACCATTAAAATTTATAGCAATGCTATCTTTTACAATAAAGGGTAAATTAACAGTATTAGGGTTAATGCTAACCGATACAAACAAGTAAATGCTATCCTCAGCAGCAACCTCAATATTAACAGCCTCTGTAGAAGCAATGCCGTTTATATTAATACGATAGGGAGATGCAGTGCCTCCCATCAGTTTAACGGTAGAAAGTAAAAGCCTTTGGGTATTGGGATTTCTAATTTTAAATGATTGGGTAACAGAACCTATGCTGGTAAATACTGTATCAAATTTTAGTGTATCGGCACTGGTACCAAACAAAGCATCTTTACTGGTAATAAGAGAATCTTTTTTACAAGCAGAAAATAGCAGGCATATACCAGCAAAGAGCAATAAAATACTTCTGTTACTAGTAGAGTATAATTTTTTTTGGGGCAAAGGCATTTTCAAAAGTAGTTGTATTTTTTTATTAGCAGCTCCATTGAGCTTACATTCAATAGGTTTATACTTACTCATATATATTTACTGGTTGGTAGAACACCTCAATCTGTACAATAATAGCTACGGTGTATTATTCTTAACAATTTTATGTGTGTTTATCATTTTGCTACAGTAGTGCACTTTATTTCACTTTACTATAACGGAATTATTTTTTACTTAAAAGCAACCATTAATGTTGCAATACTTAATTGAACACCCTCTACTTGTTGTAATAGTTGGCCACTTGCCTCTAAAGTAGCACCGGTAGTAACTACATCATCTACCAGCAATAGTTTTTTACCTTTTATCTGGTTGGCATTTTCCAACTTAAAACTGTCGGCTACATTTTCCCATCGTTCTGTTCTGTGCTTTTTGGTTTGGGTTTCTGTAAACTTTTGCCGCAACAGGTAATTGCTAAGTACCGGCACGTTTAGTATAGAAGACATGCCTTCGCAGATTACTGCTGCCTGGTTGTAACCTCTTTTTTTCTCTTTATCTGCAAACATTGGCAGAGGGATTAACCCATCTAGCTGATTAAAGCGGTTGCTGCTGAGCAAAGATTTTGCCATTAATTCTCCCAGAAAAATACCAATATCTCTATTGCCCTTGTACTTTAATTGATGCACAAGGTGCTGAATAAGTGATTCTTTTGCAAAATAATACTCGCTGTGTGCTGCAACTAAGGGCAGCCTGCCCCAAAAGATTTTTTCTATAGGATTATTGGCATGCTTTGCAAAGTTGGTGTGCGGCAGGTTAACAAAACACCTGGCACAAAGCAGACTGTCTTTGTGCAGTAAATCGCTACCGCAACCATGGCAATTATGGGGATAAAATAATTGTACTGCTGCAGCTAATATAGATTGAATGGATTGCAATGGAAAGGCTTATTTACAATAAAATCTTTAGCTGTAAAGTAAGTAAAAATGTACAATTATTATAAACATTTAATATTGGTAAATTCATTTAAAGCGTTTAACTGCAAAAGCTGGTTTTAAAGTAATTGTTTGGGAAAAGCATAATAAAGATATGTCGCCGAAGAGCTGCCGGACGGAAGCGGTAGCCCCGACGAAGGAGGGCTACAAGCGTACAGCCGGAAATGAAGATGGTAATAGCTTTTTTGCTGCCAGCCAAAAAATAAACAATGCATAC
This sequence comes from Chitinophagales bacterium, assembly GCA_038234405.1. Classification (GTDB taxonomy): domain Bacteria; phylum Bacteroidota; class Bacteroidia; order Chitinophagales; family Chitinophagaceae; genus Ferruginibacter. Next base: position 16,303 of record JBBQTZ010000031.1, on the reverse strand, counting down.
TGTTGTGAGAATGCTTTGTGTAAAAAGCTGCTGATGCAAATTTTACTGCTATACTGTTTGGATTGTACACTTAGGCGCCTGCACTGTTATTCATCACTAATTTGGGTGTTCTGTCTATCTTAAAAAGTCCTTATTGCTTTTCCGGTTCTAAGGGTTCTGTAGAGCCTTTTCCATGATTTATCAAAGGCTTATAAATAAAACAGTTAAAATGTAAATGCTTATAAAAAAGGACTGGATAACATACCAGCCTCTGCAGACTGTTTGCAACTAATAGCCTATAAATTATGCGAAACCCAGCACATTTTTCGTTTAAAGAATATTTTATTAAAAACATACAATTAAATATTGCAAGGGTAGAGTAGTAAAGAAAGTCATCTTCAAATATATCAATGGATTTTTTATAAATCAAATGCTGTTGTAAACTATTTTATACCTAGATTAACTGATGGATCAAAACGGATTAAATGAGTTGCCATGGCTACTAAAAGGGCAAAAAAATCTCTTTTTTAAACAAACATTCAGTTAGAAAATCATTACTCAAAAATGAATTTAAAAAAGCCCGGTAAACCGGGCCTTAATAATTTTACAACTTGTAAATAATTTTAACAGGTTCAAATACTTTTACTGATACACCCTTACATAATCTATTTCCATTATAGCACCATTTAGTGCAGGGTCAACATTACCGCCAAAAGATCCGCCCATGGCTACATTCAAAATAAGAAAAAAATCATGGTTAAAAGGAATATTGGCGTTATTGGCAACAGAATGAATTAACTGTGCATCTGCAAACATTTTTATAGAGGTAGCAGTCCATTCCAATGTATAAATGTGAAACTCGGTACTTACATTGGGGATTATTTTGGATGCCCCATTTGCATTTCCCCCAAACCTTGCGGGGTAATGTAAAGTTCCATGAATTTTATTTTGGTCGTTCCCTACATGTTCCATAATATCAATTTCGCCACAGGCCGGCCAGGATACTGTATTGATATTACTACCCAACATCCAGATAGCAGGCCACGTACCCCTTCCCAAAGGAAGCTTGGCTCTTACCTCTACCTTTCCATAGGTAAAAGCATATTTATTTTTCGATAATAATCTTGCAGAAGTGTAGGAGCTGCCGCTAAAATTTTCTTTGATCATTTTTATTTTAAGCATACCTCCTTCAATTACCGCATTTTCAGGCCGGTTTGTATAATTCTGCAGCTCGTTGTTGCCCCAACCGCCGGCACCCAAATCATATCCCCACTTGGAAGCATCCGGCGGACCGTTATTATTAAACTCATCTGACCATACCAACCCTAATGCTACGGATACGGTAACCTGAATTGATTTGGCGATAGTTTGTCCGCCACCACTTTTAGCAGTTACGTTTACCGTATAAGTACCCGAAGCAGGGTATTTGTACGAAACTATTCCAGATGGCACGGTTTTAAAAATACCGTTACCATAATCATACTCAAAACTTACTGCATTGGTTGCCGTTGCAGTAAAGGCCACATTGCCACTGTTGTCTGTACTAACTACTGCCGTTACAACAAGATTGGCAGGGGGTGTATTGTTAATGCCAGGTGCATTATCTTTTCCGCAAGAGGAGAGTAATGCAACAAAAGCAATTAATAAAGCAGCTAGATTATTCATAAAAGTTATTTAGCTTTTAACATTTGGTACCAGGAGTTTCCGTCGGCTCCTATATTACGTAATTGTAATTGGGTATTGGTGATAGACAATATTTCGTACACCTTACCACCCGTTCCAAAATTAATGATCCCATTAGTTGGTACAGCAAATTGAATTCTCGTTGATACGGCTGGTGTTGAGGCAGAAGTGGCATCTGAGAAAGCCAACTTTCTGGTGCCGCCTGTATTAACAGCGTAACAGCCATCGCCACCACCAAATCCATAATTACCGGTAGCTGCACCTATAGAAAAGGATTCTCCTTTACTATCAATTGTTAGAGACACATTTTTATTTGCATCCCTTGTAAATGTAATTTCATCATCGTAAGCGCAAGCCTCTCTTGAATTAGGAGTAGCGGCATAATAATTTGGGGAAAACATATCGGCAGCACCTACCCCAAAATGCCCGGGAGCTGCTTTATCGGTAATCCATACTTTTGACGAACTGCCGGTTAATGAGGCTAACATTGCAGTTGGTATTTCAAATAAAACAAATACTGATATTTTTTTACTGATAGATGATACTGCGCCGCCGGTGCCTATTGCATTAATGGTTACTATGTAATCAAAAGTTCCCGGATTAGTGTATTTGTAAATAACCGTACCGGATGAAACTACTTTGCTGTTACCATCTCCAAAATCTATTTTATAAGTAATGGCATTGGTTGCTGTTACAGCAATTGATACACTGCCCGTTCCGTTTCCGGTTGGGTTGGCAGTATTAGCACCCGCTATTGCGGTTGTTAGCGCCAGGTTTGTAGGTGTTTTTATATCGCCAAATGAATATTTTTCTTTTTTGCAACTGCTAAACCCAAATAGCATTGCCAGAAAGATAAAGGCGATTGGTTTTATATTCTTTATCATAATTATAATTTTTGTATTAGTTAAGTGTAATATCATCAAAAAGAAACGTGAAGTTTGCGGATCCGTCTCCTTTTGTTCCCAATTCAAAAATCAACACAATTTTTTGATATGATTTGGTTGCATCAATAGCACTGAAATTAAAGGTCAGCTCTTCCCATTCATTCGCTTTGGTAGTTGCCACTTCCCTTTCAAAGCTTATCCCTCCGTCGGTCATATTTTCTACCTTCAGCAATAACTTAGCGCCTACCCGTGGTGAATACACTTTTACTTTAAATGTTTTGGTAGTGGCAAAATTTATTGGATTGGCCATTGCAATCCAACTGCCTCCCCATACCTCACCATCATTTTTTATCATCTGACCAACTTTTGTACTGGTATTGATACCAACCACTTTTGGATTGTTAATAACAGTACTGCCACCGCCATTAAAATCAGTGAATGCATACGTTAGGGTAGTTGATTGAAAATCGAGTGGAAGTGCAACCCCACCGGCAGGTGGTGGTGCGGATGTAACGAATGCTACGTCATCCCAAAGAAATACTTTACCCGAAGCAGGTGCTAAAAAGTCGAAGAAAATAGAGCCCATGTCGTAAGTACTTGATAAATTGAGCGCCGCTGTTCCAGCTCCCTGATTGGCAAAATTAAAGGTAAGCGTTTCCCACGCATTGGCCACTGTTGTGGTTGCATCTGTTTCGCAGGTCATTGCATTATTGGCCCTGTTCTCAACTTTAAGACGAACTTTAATACCAGCAGCAGGAGAATAAACCTTTACAGACATCCTGGTATTGGAAGCAGTAAAGGGTAATTTTGTTGCAAAACCAGCTCCCATTGTAGTACCTGCCCATGGTTGTGCACCTGCGGGCTTAGTGGAACGCTTCACTTTATTGGCAGCATTGGCAGGATCTGCAGCATCTGCTGTAACGGCACCTTCAAAATCAATTACACCATAATAACCATTCGCATCATCCATGTTTGCAGGAAGTGTCCAGTTGGTTGTTGGCAAAGATGCTACCTGTCGAATATCATCAAAATACCAGGTATAGTTTGCTGTTCCATTACCGGCAGTTCCAAGGTCAAAAATTAAAACAACTTTTTGATAAACGTTCGCTGTATTAATAGCGGAATAATCAATCACAAGATCTTCCCAGCCATTAGCGACTGTAGATGTAACTTCTTTTTCGAAGAAGATACTTCCATCAGTAAGGTTTTCAACTTTAAAAAGAACCTTGGCACCCACTCTTGGAGACCACGCTTTCATTCTCCAAATTTTATTTGCAGAAAAGTTTATCGGATTAGCAAGGGTAATAGCAGCACCTGCCCAAACTTCGGGTGCGCCTTTTACCATTCTGCCTACAAAATTGCTGGTATTGATACCTGACTTATCGGGATTTGCAATTTTGCCTGCATTGGCACCACCAAAACCAGCCCAGTTGTAAATTACTGAAGCAGATTCGAAAGTTATGGGTAAAACCACCGGGTCAACAATAATAACCTGTTTAGTTACTTCTGTTGTAGCAACACCGCCACTTAAAGCCACTACTCTTACATTATAGGTTCCCGTAGCAATATAGGTATGTGATACAACATCGCCTTCATTAAAAGCTTTCGGTTGTTCATTGGGAACATCTCCAAAATACACTCTGAAGAAAGTTTCGTAGGTGGCTGTTGCTGATACATTAATTTTAAAGGTATTAGCTGCATCTGCTACCACTTTAGCATCCAAATTCTCCGGCGCTTTAAATGAAACTGTTAGTTTTTGTGTTGTTTCGGTTGTTTTACCAGTAATATTATACGCCACCATTTTAACAGTGTAAACGCCTTCAGCGTATCTGTGTTGCACATTTCCACCCGCTGTTACACTTACAGAAGCAGCAGTACCATCACCAAAAAAAATATCAAATTTTGTACTACCTTCTCCATTGGGAGTAATAGTTACCAAACCGGTATTATCCTGCGTTATATCAAAAAAAGCCGATAATTTATCCGGTGCGGTGGCACTTTCCAAAAAGGCTACATCTGTATAAGTGGCTTTTTTACAGCCTGCAACTACAGCCAGTAAAAAAACCATTCCTAAAAAATATTTTAATGCTTTCATATATCAATTGTTTAATTTTTTTTCAAAATAGCCATGCTTTTTTCCAGTTTGGCCAAAAAAGTTTTAGTACCCTGCATTTTGAGTTAGTCCGGAAATAGTTACTTCATTTTGTGGAATAGGGAACACTTCATTTTTACCGGCAACAAAACCAGTTAGTTTTGAAGCAGCCTGTCCTGTTCTAACTAAATCAAAAAAACGTTCGCCTTCCATGGCAAGTTCCAGTCTTCTTTCATCCCATATTGCCTGCGTTAATGCAGTGCCGGTAAGTGTAATATTGTGTAACTGATCTCCAAATGCACGCTGGCGTACCACGTTTAGATAACCCTGCGCCTTACTGCTGTTGGCCGCAGTAGCCCTATTGTTGGCTTCAGCAGCCATTAACAATACATCAGAATAACGAATGGTTCTAAAATTGTTGAGGTAATTCAATTCAACCTGGCCAGATGTTTCTTCTTTGCGGGGCAGGTATTTCTGGTTGTATAAACCGGTATTTTTAAAAGGCGCTACCTGGTAAGTAATATTAAAAGAAGGGTTAGCTGTTTTATAAGCTTCAATGTCTAAAACAGTTACGGCTTTTCTTTTATCGCCTGCTGCGTAAGCGGCGGCTAAATTCTGCGATGGCAAATTAGTGCTCCAGCCAGCAGCATAAGGCATGGCATTAGAGCCATTAATACCCCTGATGCCACACTGTTGAACAGAGTGGTTGCCCTGCCCTCTTGTAACACCACCCCAGTTATAATAAGGGGAAGTATTAGAATATTGTATTTCAAAAACTGATTCGGGGCCATTTTCGCCGGCAGATAAAAATATAGAACCATAATTGGTTACTAAAGAAAAAGCATTGGGTATAATTACGTTTTCCAACATAGCAGCAGCGGCATCAAATTTATTTTGGTATAATAATACTTTGCCTAAAAAAGCCTGTGCTGCATATTTGGTAATCCTGCCTTTTTGTACCTGAATAGCAGGTAATGCAGTAATAGCCGTATTTAAATCAAGCTCAATTTGTTTGTACACATCTGCCTTGGGCGCTCTTGTTAAAGATTTGGAATCAGTTAAACCAAGGCGCTTTTCTACAAATAAAGGCACATCTCCAAAAACCTTAACCAGGGTAAAATAATAATAAGCTCTTAAAAAATAAATTTCTCCATACAAAGCTTCTTTACCCGCAAACCCAATGCTTGCACCTGCAGGGTTTGCCGCTTTATACTGGTGCATGTAATTGGCACGATTGATACCTTCGTAGGCAGCTATCCACAATTCAGCCAAGGTTGAATTAACAGGTGTTAACGTATAATCGTCTATCTGCTGCAATGGTATTACATCAGATGCATTTTCGCCACCGGCTACTGAATTATCGGATGCAATATCGCCAATTGGAACAACCTGGTTTAACCACTGTAGAGGTGTGTACACACTAACAGCCATTGTGCGGTAATCAGTTTCAGATTTTAAGTAATCCAGCTCGGTGATTACAAAATCTTCCTGTGGATTATAATCTACCCATTTTTTGCAAGAGGTAAACATGGCTGCAAAAAAAAGCAGGCTTACTATTTTTATATGTATATGCTTCATGATTGTATTTTTAAATGGAGATTATAATTTAATATCGATACCAACTGAGTAGGTTCTTGGCTGTGGATATGCCCCACGATCAATACCGGTATCCAATATTCCACCTGCAATTTCAGGATCAAAACCAGTGTATTTGGTAAACAGGAACGCATTTCTAACCTGTGCATAAATACGCAGTTTACTAAACACTTTTCTGATAGATTTTGCAGGGAATGTATACCCTACCATGATATTTTTTATTTTTACAAAAGAACCATCTTCTACATACCTGTCAGATACCCTTATATTACTGTTATCATCCGAGAACGTATATCTTGGATTTTTTGAATTATTGGTAGAGCCTGCTCCAGTCCATCTTGCCAAAACTGACCTGTCCTTGTTAGAAAAATTAGCATTTCTTTCATAAGCTTTGTAAATATCATTGCCTACAGAAGCATAAGTGAAAGCGTTGAAATCAAAGTTTTTATACTCCAGGTTCAAATTCCAGCCCATGGTAAATGTGGGGAACGGATCACCAATTTTTGTTTGATCAGCAGCGGTGATTGCTTTATCTCCATTTACATCTACAAAACGAATATCGCCGGGCACTGCGCCTGCTTGTGAAGCTGCTTCATCCGGTGTTTGAAATAATCCGTTAGTTTGGTAACCATAAAAATAACCCGGAGTAAACCCTTTTTCAAAAACGGTTACACTTTGAGATTGACCGTTAAAATAGTATCCGCCAATTATTTTAGCTGTTCCATCTGCGTTAGTTTCTGTCACCATATTTTGGGCTGTAGTAAACGTTAGTGAAGTATTGAATTTAAAAGATTTACCAAATATTTCTGTATAGTTCAAAGCCAAATCAATTCCTTTGGTACTGGTAGTTCCAATATTTGCAGTAGGAATAGGAACTGTGCCCAGGTAAGCCGATACAGATGGGGTAAACAATAATCCATCTACTTTTTTCTCAAAATAATCAGCCGTGAGAGAAAATTTATTTTTGAAGAAGGTAATGTCAAAACCAGCATTCAATTGCAATTGTTTTTCCCAACGCAAACCATCATTGGCGGCAGAACCAACAGTTGATCCCGGGTAAAAAACATTTCCAAAAGTATAACCATTGCTATTAGCTGTAGGGCCATAACTTGATCCTCCGGTGATAATGCTTACATAAGAAGGATTTACATTTTCGTTACCGATTGAACCGTAGCTACCCCTGATTTTAAGGAAGTTGATGAATTCTGATTTAAAGAAATTTTCTTTGCTAACAACCCAGCCCAATGAACCGGCAAAGAAATTAGCATATTTATTATCTTTTCCAAATGCATACGATCCATCTCTGCGGGCGGTGAATGATGCTAAATATTTATCCTGGTAATCGTAGTTGACTCTACTGAAAAAAGATAGATTTCTTCTAAAATACTGATAATAATATCCCTTTAATGCATCGGTGTTGGTTGCACTATTATTACCGGTGGCTGCATTAAAATCTGCAAACGCCCATGAGTTAAATGGTACATCCTGCCTGCTTGTACCGGCTGCATTGCCCGAAGTTTTGGCGATAGAAATACCCAGCACAGTTTCAAAATTATGCGATTCTTTTATTTTGAAATTATAGTTGGCAAAAGTTTCTGAGGTAAAATTAAAATTGCTTGTTTTATTATGCGATACACTGTTGTGGTATCCGGCTCTTCCGGATCCATCGGCATTCATGGAGTTGTCTACGTTTAAAGGGCCGTAAAAAACAAGCGGACTAAAGCTTTTATCATTGCCATCATATTTAGTATAACCAAACCGTGTAGTAAGTTTCAAATTTGTTAACAGGTCGTATTGAAACTCAAACTTTCCGTATAGTTTGTTGCCTATATTTTTATTATGGGTATTTTCCAGCTTGGTAAGGGGGTTGTATATTTCTGACAACAATAAATTACTGAATCCGTATTTACCAGCCGTGTTGGCAACAGTATTGTCAACACTAACTGTAGGATCAAAATTTATTGCACTTCCAATAACACTGTTAAAGGAGTTTTCCTGAATACCTTTAGAGTCCAGGTAAACGGCAGAAGTATTTAAAATGAATTTCAATTTAGAGGTAATGTCAAAATTTAAGTTGGCTGTAAAGTTGGCCCGGTCAAATTTCGATTTACCGATACCGCCTACAATACCGCCCTGGCTTAAGTAACCGCCAGATAGAAAATAAGACATCTTATCTGAACCGCCACGGGCAGCGATGGTATGCGATTGCATGGGAGCCGTTTTAAAAACTTCGTTCTGCCAATTGGTGCCTACTCCCAACTTTGTAAGATCTGTAAAAACAGGATTGCCACCGGCAACTGTACTGCCTTCATTGATGATGGCGGCGTATTCGGTTGCATTTAAAACACCAATGGTGTTCATCACTTCCTGCGTACCGTAGTTACTGCTAACAGAAATCTCTGTTTTTTGATTTTTTTTACCAGACTTTGTAGTTACCACAATTACACCATTACCACCTTTTACACCGTAAATGGCAGTAGTGGCAGCATCTTTCAATACATTGATTGATTCTATATCGGCAGGATTGATTGAATTTAAATCGGTAAGCGTTTGTGGTGAACCATCAATGATAACTGTAGGATCTGTACCGGAGAAAGAAGGAATACCCCGAATTAGTACGGTTGGTTTTGCACCGGGTGAGCCGGCAGATACTACGGTAACACCAGAAGCTCTTCCCTGCAAGGCATCCTCTGCCCTTACCGGTTTTAGTTTGTCAATATCTGAACCTTTAACAGTTGCAATGGCACCAGATACTTTGGTTACTTTTTGTGTGCCATATCCTACCACTATTACTTCATTTAAAGCCTGCGATTTAGATACAAGCCCAATTTTAAAGTTAATGTTGGAGCCTACTTTTACCTCTTGCAATTGATAACCAATCAATGAAAATATAATAACGGTATTGGCTCCCGGCACATCTAACTTAAATGTACCTGTTTTATCTGTTGATGTGCCAATATTTGAACCCTTTATAGTTACACTCACACTTTCAAGTGGTAAACCTGAATCCTGATCAGTAATGGTACCAATTACAGTAATAACCTGTAGCGGATTTAAATTTCTGGAATCGTTTGCGGTAATTGGCAAATCGTTTAATACAAAGCTTGTTGTTAAGCTTTTAAGATCGGCATCACTCTTATAAATTACATAAGCTTTTTGCAAAACTTTTTTAAATTTAATCTGGTAAGGTTTCAATAAATCTTCCAGCAATCTTTCGAGGCTAGTGTACTTGTTTACATCAAATACCAGTTTGGTGGTTGGTAGTGTATTGGATTCATACACAAAGTCCACATCAAACTTTTTTCTTGATTCAGTTAGAATTTCTGGAATTGTTTTGGAATCTTCCACCTGCCCTTTTGCAAAGCAGGTAATGTTTAGAATTAATAAAATGCACAACAGCATTTTACCCGGAAAGGTGTTTTTTCTCATACAGCTTAATTTATCGTTTGGTGTTACTATAAAAGCCCGTATTTAAGGCTTCATTACTTTAATTGTTTTATTTTCTACTACAAATTTCAGTTTAAATGTAAACTGCAAAACAGCTATTAATTCCTGCAAATTAGCTGCCCGCAAATCACCAGAAATGGTTTGCAGCAGCATGTTTTCATCCTCTGCCATTATAGTGTAGCCATGTATATCTTTAATGAGGGTGCCTATTTCTTTTAGGGTAGTTTTATTAAAATGATATTCATTTCGTACCCAGCCCGAATGAAAATCAATATTTTGATCTTTAACAATATCAATACCTTTTACACTATCTACTATTACCAATTCACCTGGCTTCATCTCAATTATTTCTTCTTTGTAATTCTTATTGAGTACCTGCTTCATCTGTCCATTTACAGATAATTTTATTTTACCTTCTTCTAAAGAAACAATGGCCTTTTGATGCCTGGTATTTACGTTAAATTTGGTACCAAGCACCTCTACATCCATATCTTTTGTGTGTACAATAAATTTTTGACTGGTTGCTATTTTCTTTTCTACTTCAAAATACGCTTCGCCTTCTAACCATACCTGCCGGTCTCCCTCATTGCCCCAGTCTGATGACAGCGTAAGTTGAGAATTGGCATTGAGTGTTACCCTGGATCCATCTGGTAAAGTGATATTTTTTACCTGAGCAAATTCAGTTTTATATAAATTGGTATTTACGGTATATGCAAATTTGTACAACAATAAACCCGCCCCCACAAAAAGTATAAAAAAGCAGGCTACTAAAAGGGTCTTTTTTCTATGAATTTGCCTTACCGGTACTTCCTGGTTAATGGAACCCTCTACAGCGTTCCAATTATTGGCTTGTATTTCAGCAGGCACTTGCCTAGCACGAAACTCAAATGGAAGTTTATCGTTATTACCCATGGGGGAATTATCATTCATTTGATTGGAAATTTAATTAAAGACACTTAAAAAGAAACTACCTACTCATTTTGGTAGTATTATTTTATATTTTTTGTGTAGTAAATAGTGAGCACAGTAACAAAAAAACGGAAAGAATATTTGCAGAACGCATGCTTTGCAAGGCCCTTTGCTTTAGGTTCATTACAGATTGGTGATTGATATCCATTATAACAGCTACCTGAGATAGGCTCATATTTTCAAAATAATGAAGGTATATTACCTCTCGCTGCCGCTTAGGTAAGGTATTAAGTAAATGAAGTATTTTTTCCTTTAACCCGGCGTCTATTTCGTTTTTTATTAAAATTTCTTCCTGGGTAAATTCAATATCAGGCTGTGTAATCAGGCTTATTTTTAAATTTCGCAACTTTAAATCTCTCAGTTGATTAAATACCTGACGCCGGAGTGAAGTGTAAAAAAAGGATTTTATTTTTTGAATTTCGCCAATAGAAGTACGCTTGTTCCAGATTCTTATAAACAAATCCTGTATGGCATCATTGGCCAATTCATCATCGTTTAATAGTTTAGCGGCGTAATTATATAAACCAGCAAACAAAGCGGTGTGAATATACCCAAAGGATACAGTGTCATTATCCATAGATTGCTGCCACCATGTACGTAAAATTTCGTTATCAGGCTGTAATTCATTCATTTCAGCTAATAGTCAGCAATTAGTTTATTGATTAATGAACCCTTTATTAAGGCAGTAAAAATACAAGATATTTAAACCAGGGTAAATTTACTTTTAAATTTTTGATAAATACTTCCAATTAATTGCAGCTTGTAGATAAAGTGATCTTTAATGGATGATTTGGTAAAATTTACCTGGGGATAGCTTCAACCAAAGCCGCCAAATGCCTTACTGCCGAGAGCCCCAAAAAATTGGGTAAGCTTAACTATACCAGCAAAAGTATTACCGTTGCTCAAGTAATAAAAAAGAATACGGTTCAATAATGAGGTACTCATGATCGAAGCCGGGCTTGTAGGTTTTGCCGCTCCAATGGTCGAACAACTCATTGGCTACGGCACCATGTTGCTTAAAAACAGCCCATGTTAAATAAGAAACCTGTGCGCTAAAATTGAAAATGCAGTACAGCTTTTGCTCATCGAGCGTACGCAGATAGCCTGCCACATGTATATTAAATGGGCTTAACCAGGTAAGATTTTTATAATCTGCCAGTACGGATAATTTTTTGCGAATACTAATGAGCCGTTTTGTGCCTGTAAATACACGGTACTCTGTAGTGCCCTCTTCAGCTATTTTTTTGTTTTTTTCCCAGTCAATGATAGGGCGGTGCATCCATCGGTTATCGTAACTTTTGCCGGGATCTTGCTGGTAACTATAATCGTTGGTATAGCCCACTTCATCACCATAAAACAACATGGGTACACCACCTATAAAAAAACTTTGTGCCTGCATAAGCAATATTTTTCGTACAGACATTTCTATAGCAAACTCATCTTTATTTTGTAAAGCTCTTTCTAAACCGCAAAGCGATGCAAGGGATCCGCTGATACGTGCATCCTGCGTTGCAGGGTTTACAGAAAACAAAGCCCCGATAGCCGGCGAGCCGGGTGTTATACCGGCATAATAATCTTTTAAAAATTGCCTGTGCCCGTAGGGATTAAAGCCTGCCTGTTGAATCATATAATCATCGTACCCCAAGCCAATATCATCGTGACAACGGGTGTAGGTAATCCAGGATGTGCCATAAGGTTTTTGCAAAATTTCGTGCTGTGCGGCCAGCATTACCTGGGTATCGCCGGTAGCTAATGCATCCCACTGTACAGCCATTTGGGTTGCATTATAAGCAAAATCACATTCCCTTGCTTTAAACAAGCCGGTACCAAAATATTTCATTATTTCTTTAGGTGCTACAATAGCCTCGCCCAGCAATGCCATACCTGGTGCAGCTACCTGTACACATTGCTTAATAAGGCGAAGTATGTTGTGTGCCTGTGGCAGATTTTGGCAGGTGGTACCTATTTGTTTCCATATAAATGCAGGTGCATCAATACGTAAAATATCAACACCAATATTTGCATAAAAAAATATTGTATCGAGCATGGCAACGAGTACAGCAGGATTGGCAAAATTTAAATCCCATTGGTAACCATGAAAAACAGACATTACCCATTTACCACATTCTTCATTATAAGTAAAGTTGCCGGGTGAGCTTTCGGGAAATACATCTGGCATGGCTGCATCAAACTCATCAGGAATAGCTCTATCGCTGTACATGTAATAAAAATCCTGGTATTTTGCGTCTCCCTGCTTTGCTTTTACAGCCCATTGGTGATGGTGAGATGTATGATTGAGCACAATATCCATCATAAGATACATGCCCTCTTTACCCATTTCGGCTTTTACTTTTTTTAAATCTTTAAGGGTGCCAAAGCGTTCATCCACTTTTCTAAAATCACTCACTGCATAGCCACCATCGCTCTCCCCTTCGGGACTTTGCATTACGGGCATAAGGTGTAAAAAATTTACGCCAAGTGCTTTAAAATAATTCAGTTTTGTTGTTAATGCCTGCAAACCACCGCAAAAGCGATCTACATATAAACTCATGCCGGTAATTTCGTTACTCAAAAACCAATTGCCTTTTATTTCTTTGGCTGCATCCTGCGCTACCAAAGCGGCAGACCGCTGCTGATAAGCATTTGTAATGGTTTGCAGGAGCACTGAAAAGTTCTTGTCTTTGCCGGGATGATCTACGTATAATTCATTATACAAATGAAAAATAGCAGCAGTATTGGCTACAAACCTGGTGTAAAAAAGATTATCTGCTCCTGCTATATCAATCTTATTTTGCTGCAGGTTGGTATTAATTTGCTGATGTATGAGCGGATTGTACATTGGTTTTATTTTTTTTCACGCAAAGAATAAAAGAAAGGTAAGAAGCAAAGAATAAAACAGCTTTGCATCATTGCATAATACTATGTAAAAATACTATTACTTAAATGCTTGAATGCCTCCATGGCGCCGGGGTAATCACAAGTTCCTGCACCGGCTTTATTGGCATTATTTATCACATTTTCCCATTCTGTTTTTTGTAAGATGAGTTGTTCCATTTGCAAAATATTTGTCGAGCTGGTGTTATTTTTTTTACGCAAAGAATAAAAGAAAGGTAAGAAGCAAAGAATAAAACAGTTTTGAATCATTGCATGATACTATTCAACTATTCAAAAATACTATTACTTAAATGCTTGAATGCCTCCATGGCGCCGGGGTAATCACAAGTTCCTGCACCGGCTTTATTGGCATTGGTTATCATATTTTCCCATTCTGTTTTTTGTAAGATGAGTTGTTCCATTTGCAAAATATTGATCGAGTTGGTTTTATTTTTTTTCACGCAAAGAAGAAAAGAATAAAACCGCTTTGCATCATTGCATGATACTATTCAACTATTCAAAAATACTATTACTTAAATGCTTGAATGCCTCCATGGCGCCTAGGTACTCACAAGTTCTTGCACCGGCTTTATTGGCATTGGTTATCACATTTTCCCATTCTGTTTTTGTAAGATCAGTTGTTCCATTTGCAAAATATTTGTCGAGCTGATAGAGTGCTGCTCCCACAAAAGCATCGCCTGCACCAGTGGTATCTACTGGCTTAATGGATATGCTTGGGATGATAGTAACCTCATTATTCATGCCAATCATAGTACCATCTTTACCAAGTGTAATGGTGAAAACTGCATTGGTTTTTTCCAATAACTGAGCGGCTGCTTTTTCAAGGCTGTCGGTTGCTGTTAGCAGCATAGCCTCCTCATCACTTACCTTAAAAAAATTGCAGTGTTGTAAAAAATGCCAGCTTTGTTCAATAAAAGTTTGGGTATTATTTTTAAACAACAAATGCCTGTAATTGGGATCGAAGCTGATAAAGATATTTTTAAGATGAGCTTCTTGTAACAAACGTATATAGGCCGCTTGCAAAGGACCAGGCAAAAAACCGGTGGCGGAGCCAAAATGAACAATGGATACATCAGTTAAATCTATGGCTGCAATATCTGCTTCGCTCAGTTGCCCATCTGCACCACGGTTAAAATAAAAATCACGTTCGCCATTTTCCATCAGCGATACAAAGGCAAAAGTGGTAAAATGGCTGGCATCCTGCAACATGTATTGTGTACCTACGCCAAAACTTTTCATTACATCTACCAGGTGGTTACCAAAAGGATCTATACCAACTTTAGCTAACAGCTCAACCTTGCCCCCCAAAGCAGCAATAGCAGCAGCAACATTGGTGGGCGCACCACCAGGTTTCTTTAAAAAATTATCCCCGTCACTTAGTAACTTTCCTTTATCGGTGCAGATCATATCTATCAGCGCTTCGCCGATGCAAAGTATCTTACTCATACACTATTTTTTGTTTTAATTGTTACTGCAATACAACTGTTGCTTTATCCATATCTTCCAATGCAATACCTTTTGTTTCGGGCATCATCCTCCAAACAAATATTAATTGCAAAACCATCATGGCGCAAAAGAATCCAAATATTTTAGCTCCCCCAATATTGGGATTGCCGGCAAAAAATGGAAATACCTGCGCAACGATGGCAGCCCAAACCCAATGCGTAAGGCAGCCAAAAGAAGTGCCTGTTGCCCTTACTGAATTTGGGAATATTTCTGAAATAAAAACCCATATTACTGCACCCTGCCCAATAGCATGCGCTGCAATAAACATAAACACATAGTACGTAATATATTCTCCGGAGCCACTATTAAATGAATAGGCAATCAGCCCTAATGAAAGGATGTAACCAACAGAACCGATAAACATGAGTGTTCTCCTGCCAAACCTATCAATTAACGACCAGCCAATGATGGTGAACAACAAATTGACCACACCAATACCGGCCGTACTTAAAAAGGCTGCATCTTTTCCAATACCTGCCATTTCAAACACCCTTGGTGCAAAATAGATGATGGCATTAATGCCGGATAATTGGTTGAAAGTGGCCAGCAAAAAAGCTAATAACAATGGTTTGTAAAATTTTTTATTAAACAAAGGTTCCTGCTTTTTATTTGCGCCTGCTTTTATTTCGTTGATGGTTTTATCAATATCATCTTCGGTGATAGAAAGCACTTCTCTTGCATGCGCTTCGTCATTTTTAAAAAGCAGCAGCCACCTTGGTGTTTCCGGAACGGTAAGCATGAAAGCAGAAAATAGTAAGGAAGGAATGGCAACCACACCAAGCATCCAACGCCAGTCATTATTGCCGCCTACGCCCTGCAGCAGATAATTTGATAAATATGCAATGAGAATACCACTAACTACATTTAACTGGAAAGAGATTACCAAACGGCCACGATATTTAGCAGGCGCAATCTCAGAAATATATACCGGCGCAACAACGGAAGAAGCGCCAATACTCAATCCGCTTAAAAAACGAAAGAACATAAACATATAAACATCCTGTGCAACTGCTGCGCCAACAGATGAAACAAAGAATAAAATGCCAATCCAGATGAGTGTTTTTTTACGGCCAATTTTATTGGCCGGGATATTACCAAAAGCAGCTCCAAAAGCGGTACCATACAAAGCCATGGCGATAGCTGTACCCTGAGCCCAGTCGCTGAGGTTCCAAAGTTTTTGGATGGCTTTTTCTGCACCGGAAATAACGGCTACATCCAGCCCAAATAACAAACCCCCTAATCCAACGGCAAC
>JBBQTZ010000030.1:0-28481 GCA_038234405.1 Chitinophagales bacterium | reverse complement strand
TCAGTGTTTTATCCCTACTCACCCAAAAGTAAAAAAACTGCTAACTTATTTTTGCTCCTAGCTCAAAGCTCGTAGCTGAAAGCTCGTAGCTTGTATTACTCGTAGCTCATGGCTCAAAGCTCAAGCTCCAAGCTCAAAGCTCATGGCTCGCAGCTCAAAGCTCAAAGCTCAAAGCTCACAGCTCACAGCTCACAGCTCGAGGCTCACAGCTCACCGCTCACAGCTCACAGCTCTCAGCTTGTATTGCTCAAAGCTCGTAGCTCACAGCTCGAAGCGCGAACACCTCACAGCTCACAGCTCACAGCTCACCGCTTGTATTGCTCACCGCTCACCACTCACAGCTTGTATTGCTCGCAGCTCACAGCTCACAGCTCGCAGCTCACCGCTCACAGCTCGAAGCCTGTATTGCTCACAGCTCGTAGCTCACAGCTCGAAAAGCTCACAGCTTGTATTACTCGAAGCTCGTAGCTCAAAGCTCGAAGCTCGAAAAGCTCACAGCTCACAGCTCGTAGCTCGAAAAGCCCACAGCTCACCGCTCAAAGCTTGTATTGCTCGCAGCTCACCGCTCACAGTTTGTATTGCTCATAGCTCACCGCTCGCCGCTAACAGCTTGTATTGCTCGCAGCTCGTAGCTCAAAGCTCGAAGCTCGAAAAGCTCACAGCTCTAAGCTCGAAAAGCTCACCGCTCACCGCTCGCAGCTCGAAGCTCACCGCTCACCGCTCGAAGCTTTTCCTCCCCCCACTTTTCACTTAGCAATTTTTGCCCTACATTTGCGCACTTAAATCAGAACCAAACAATTTCTAATTCATTTTGATATGTCAGGAGCCTTAAAAGAAGTACGTAACAGGATTAAAAGTGTAACAAGTACCCAGCAAATTACCAAGGCCATGAAGATGGTTAGTGCTGCCAAATTACGCCGTGCACAAGATGCCATTACCCAAATGCGCCCGTATGCTCATAAATTACAAGAAATGTTGGGAAATATTGTTAGTAACAGTGATGGAGATGTAAATATGGCATTGGCCGCAGAAAGAACCGTTAACAAGGTTATGATTATTATTGTTACCAGCGATAGAGGACTTTGCGGTGGTTACAATAGCAACCTTATTAAGTTGGTTAAGCAAACTATTAATGAAAAATATGCAGCCCAGCATGCAAAAGGCGATGTGCAAATACTGCCAATAGGAAAAAAAGGGTATGAGTTTTTTACCAAAAATGGCTTTAAAGTAGTTGATACGTATTGGAATATTTTTACCGGACTAAGTTTTGAAAAAGTACAGATGGCTGCAAATTATGCCATGGAAGCTTTTGCCAATAAAGAAGTAGATGCCGTGGAGTTGGTTTTTAGCGAATTTAAAAATGCAGCTACACAAATGTTTATTGCCGAGCCCTTTTTGCCGGTGCAGAAAGTAACAGGTAATGGCGGTGGTAAAAAAGCTGATTTTATTTTTGAGCCCAACCAGGAGGTTTTGATTGCTGAATTAATGCCTAAAATATTAAATACCCAGTTGTTTAAAGCTGTGCTTGATGGTAATGCAAGTGAACATGGTGCCCGTATGACGGCCATGGACAAAGCAAGTGATAATGCAAATGAACTATTAAAATCGCTTAAAATAAGTTACAACCGTGCAAGACAGGCTGCTATTACAACAGAACTTACAGAAATTGTAAGCGGTGCGGCTGCATTAAATGGATAAACTCCTTTAGGTACAAAATGGGTGTAAAGCAGCAGCAAAAAAAATTACAAGTAACTTTTTAATATTTTAATCCCCTTGCGGGGATAGGGTAATGGAACTCTCTCAAATAATACCACATATTGAAGCTTTAATATTTGCAAGCGAAAAACCGTTGACCAATATGGACCTAACGGAATTGCTCAACAATGCGCTTGGTTTTATTGATGACCGTGCCAGTATTGAGCAAATAGAAGCAGGTGTAGCGGGTATCCAGGAAAAATATAGTTCAGAATTTTATGCGTTTGAATTAAAACAAAGTGGCGGCGGTTGGCAGTTTCTTACTAAAAAAGAATACCACAAAACGGTGGCACAGCTCAATGGTGATAAATTTTTAAAACGTTTATCCATAGCAGCACTTGAAACCCTTGCCATTATTGCGTATAAGCAACCTATCACCAAAAGCGAAATTGAATCTATCCGTGGTGTTAACTGTGATTATGCAGTTCAAAAATTGTTAGAAAAAGATTTGGTAATCATTGCCGGCAGAAACGAGTTGGCAGTAGGCAAGCCTTTAATTTATGCTACTTCCAGGTCTTTTATGGATTATTTTGGTATTAATACAACTGCCGATTTACCAAAAATTAGTGAAGTATTGATGGAAGAATTAATACAGGCTACCATTGTGCATCCGGTTATAGAAGTTGCAGAAAATGAAACTGTATCTGAAGTGGTGGAAAATATTGTAAATGAAAATGCTGTTGCAGCCACTGAAATGGTAGAAGATGCAAGTTTGGTGATCAATATTGAAAACAGCGAATCGGCTCTTCCTCAAAACAATGAAGCAGACCAAAGTACACCCGATATTTTCCCTGAACAGGAAGAAATAAAAGAGTAGCAGTTACTTTTATCATTTTCTCTTTTACCAAAAATTTATTCCCACTTGGAGATGCATACTCCCGAATGTCAATTTACTTCCTATAAATTTAAAGTAGCCCTTAAGGCTGATATACCTGCACTTGAGCAATTGGTAAACAGTGCTTATAGGGGAGAGGTTTCCAAACAAGGCTGGACAACTGAGGCCGATTTGCTTGGTGGAGAAAGGGTTACAGCCGTTACATTGTTGAAAGATATTGAAAACCCTTCCTGTTGTATTTATATATGCCAATACCAGCCGGGCCAAATAAATGCCTCCGTTTTTTTGCAAAAAAAGGAGGATAAATTATATGTAGGCATGCTATCAGTATCGCCTGTTTTACAAAATAAAGGCATTGGAAAAATATTACTCCAATTAGCAGATAAAGTTGCGAGGCTAAATGATTGCACTGCACTCACCATGACGGTTATCTCCATCCGTACCGAACTCATTGCATGGTACAACCGCCATGGATTTTCGCTAACCGGCCAAACTTTTCCGTTTGATATTCCTGGTAATATTGTGCTGGTAAAAGAACCATTACAATTTGTTGTGTTGGAAAAAAAGTTGTTTGTTTAATAATACAACTTAGTAAAAATTCAATAAAAGTTTACAATGATTAGATAATCTATTGCTTTGATTTTTTAATGCGTTGCTTATGTATTATTTTCGCCCTATGGTTAAAAACTTATCTCCACAGCAATTAATAGATATTGCAAATGAATTTGGTTCGCCCGTGTATGTGTACCATGCCGAACGTATTGGCGATCAGTATAAAAAACTACAAAAGGCTTTTAAAAATTGTAATGCCCATTTTTTTTATGCTTGTAAATCGCTTACCAATATAAATGTATTAAAGTATATACAATCTTTAGGCGCTTCGCTTGATTGTGTTAGTGTAAACGAAGTAAAGATTGGCTTACTCGCCGGCTTTGATAAACGAAATATTTTGTACACACCCAACTGTGTAGATTTTGATGAGATAGTAGCAGTAAAAGAATTGGGCGTAAACATCAATATAGATAATATCTCTATTCTGGAGCAGTTTGGCAACAAGTATGGCAATACATATCCTGTTTGCATTCGCCTGAATCCGCATATTATGGCAGGGGGTAATTATAAAATATCCACCGGCCATATAGATAGTAAGTTTGGTATTTCTATCCACCAGTTACGTCATATAGAGCGTATTGTAAAAAGTACCAATCTTAATGTTACTGGCATACACATGCACACCGGAAGCGAGATAAAAGATATCCGTGTATTTTTAGAAGGGTTGGAGGTTATGTTCAGTATGGCCACTCATTTTCCCAATATTGAGTTTATCGATTTGGGCAGTGGTTTTAAAGTTCCTTACCAGGCAGGCGAGTCAGAAACTGATATTACTACCTTGGGCGAAAAGGTAGCAGAGGCCTTTGCAGCATTTGAAAAAGAAACGGGTAAAAAATTGCAGGTATGGTTTGAGCCGGGTAAATACCTGGTAAGCCAGGCCGGGTATTTTGTGGTTAAAGCTAATGTAATTAAACAAACAACGGCAGCCGTTTTTGTAGGGGTAAACAGCGGGTTTAATCACCTGATACGTCCCATGATGTACGAGTCTTATCACTATATAGAAAACATCAGCAACCCAAAAGGTGCAGAGCGTATTTACAATGTGGTAGGCAATATTTGCGAAACAGATACTTTTGCGTGGGATAGAAAATTAAATGACGTAAGAGAAGGCGATTACCTGGTGTTTTACAATGCCGGTGCCTATGGTTTTGAAATGGCTTCAAACTTTAACTCCCGCTTAAAACCAGCCGAAGTAATGCTGATTAATGGTAAAACAAAACTCATACGTAAGCGGGATGTGTTTGAAGATTTATTGAGAAATCAGTTGGTTGATTAATTGCAATATTTTTATATAAAAGGGATAACATCGTAAAAAGTGTTGTCCCTTTTGTTTGTAATCAATTCCCGTTTCCGTAAATATTTTTTCCCTATACGGCATTAAGCTGCCATAATCAAAATGCACTTTTGCAATCTATTAATTTTTTCTTTATGGCATTTTATTATTATTGTAAAAGGGAGTTGTATAAGCTGATGGTTTTCCCTGTTTTTTTTAGTATACAAAGTAACGTAACTGCACAAAATACAAACCAGTTTTCAGATTCAATTACACCAAAATATTTACAAACAATTACAATTGTAGGTCGTAATAGTAAGCAGGATATTCAGCAAATGCCAGAGATTGTTGGCACCAGTATTTATGCCGGAAAAAAGAGTGCACTCATTGTTATGGACAATGTAAATGGCAACGTAGTAACCAATACTATGCGCCAGGTGATGGCAAAAATACCCGGTATTCAAATTTGGGAAAGCGATGGCAGCGGTATACAAATAGGCATTGCAGCAAGAGGGCTTAGCCCTAACCGTAGCTGGGAATTTAATGTACGGCAAAATGGGTACGATATTTCTGCCGATCCCTATGGGTATCCGGAGGCCTATTACAATCCGCAGTTGCAGGCTGTGCAACGCATAGAAGTAATCCGAGGACAGGGGGCTTTGCAATATGGGCCACAGTTTGGAGGCATGGTAAATTATATTTTGCGCAATGGCAGCGAAATCAATAAACCGCTACAGGTAGAAACGCAGCAAACAGCAGGAAGTAACGGCCTCATCAACTCGTACAACGCCATTGGTGGCGAAACAAAAAAATACCATTTTTATGCTTTTGTTGATCACCGCAGTGCAGATGGGTGGCGGCAGAATGGGCGCTATTACACTAACAATGCTTTTGCAACATTTACCTATAAAGCTTCCAAAAAATTATCTATTACCACAGAGTTAATGCATGCACAGCAACGCAGTCAGCAGCCAGGCGGATTAACGGATGAAAATTTTAAAACCGATGCCAGGGCAAGTTTTAGAAGTCGCAACTGGTTTGATATCCGCTGGTCAACAGCCGCCATTATTGCAGATTATACTATCAATGCCTCCTCCAGATTAAACGTAAAATTATTTGGCGTAGCAGGCGATAGAAATAGTATAGGTTTTTTAAAAGCTGTTACCATTAAAGACACTATTAATTCCAGCACTATGCAGTACAATAACCGTGTGCTTGATATTGATCAATATAGAAATGCCGGAATGGAAACGAGGTATTTGAAGGACTATACTATTGGAAAAATGAACAGTACTTTTTCTGGCGGTATGCGCTTATATACCGGTAAAACAAAAAGATATAGAGATGGTATAGCAAACACGGGTAGCGATTATAGCAATGAACTTGTTGACCCGGTTTGGCCAAAAGAAATTTTATACAAAAGTTACAATGCATCACTGTTTGCAGAAAATATATTCAGGTTTAATAAGCTTTTGATTATCCCTGGTATCAGGTACGAACATGTGAGCGGAAGGGCGGGTGGCCGTAATGGCTTTGCTGCAAATGGCAGCGAAATTATTTTACAAAATCAACAGCGCAGCAGAAATTTTGTACTCGCTGGCATTGGTGCAGAATACCACATATCTGCCAAAACAGAATTGTATGCCAATGCAACACAGGCTTACCGCCCCATGCAGTTCAGCGATTTAACTGCACCACCCACTACTGATGTAATTGATGCCAATTTACAAGATGCAAAAGGCTATAATATTGACTTAGGCTACAGGGGTAAAGTAAAGAACTATTTATTTTTTGATGCCAGTATTTATCATCTGCAATACAATAATAGAATAGGCACCATCACCCAGCAAAAAGTAGATGGCAATTTCTATAATTTTAGAACCAATATTGGTAACAGCAGTAGTCGCGGGCTGGAAGCATTGGTAGAATGCAGTTTTATAAAACTATTTGCACCAACAGAAAAAAACAATGACTTATCTGCATTTGTAAGCTACAGTTTTACTGAAGCCGTGTATAATAATTTAAAAGTTGTAAGCAAGGTGGGTAATGGTTTAATAGAAACCAATCTTAAAAATAAAAGTGTAGAAAATGCACCTGTTCATATTCTCCGTAGTGGAGTTACTTATGTTTATAAAGGGCTTACACTCACTACACAAATAAGTTTTGTAAGCAGTGCATTCAGTGATGCCAATAACACTGTTTTGCCAACCGCAAATGGGCAGGTTGGCTTAATACCTGCTTACACTGTAGCTGATATTACTGCAACTTATAAATTTACAAAAGCCTTTAATATAAAAACCGGTATCAATAATTTAAGTAATGAAAATTATTTTACAAGGCGGAGTGGAGGTTATCCGGGGCCGGGTATATTACCTTCGGATGGAAGAACATTCTTTGTAAGCTTTGGAGCTAATTTTTAAAATGGATTGATGTGCTTTTTTAAACCCGGATGTTGCAGTTGAAACCATGCTTTTTATTTCAACTACATCATCTGGGTTAAAAGTTAAACATCCTTTATAATTGTACCTTACAATTGGGCACAATGCCTGCAACGAGGCTCGTACACATCTTTTTCGCCTAATAAAACCTGCCCTTCGGTGGCAGTTTTTCGGTAACTCACATTAGCAATATTGCCACATTTTACACAGATAGCATGTAGCTTGGTAATATAGTCTGCTACTGCAAGCAGGTTAGGCATTTGGCCAAAAGGTTTGCCTTTATAATCCATATCGAGCCCGGCTACTATTACTCTTATACCCTTTATGGCAAGTTGCTCACATACATTGGCAATTTCATTGTCGAAAAACTGGGCTTCATCTATACCTACCACATCAACACCTTGTGCCAATAACAATATATTTTGAGAGCTATTTACCGGTGTGCTATGAATAAAATTAGTATCGTGGCTTACAATATTTTCTGCATCGTACCGGGTATCTATTGCAGGTTTAAATATTTCTGCTTTTAGGTTGGCAATTTTTACCCGCTTAAGTCTGCGGATAAGTTCTTCAGTTTTACCACTGAACATGCTGCCGCATATAACTTCAATCCATCCCCTGCGCTCCCCTGAAAAACCTGGTTCTATAAACATTCTACCTTTTTTTTAAAATACTGTTAGTAACTTTATTAAAACGGTTGCAAAGATTGTCGTTTTGGTTCATTATCCAAAACTAAATTTGCACCAATATATTTTTGAAAACTTAATGGTGCATTATGGATAGGGTGGAAACGCTTTTACAACAATTACAAACTCAATTTTTGCAACAGGCCTCAGCTAAAAAGCTGCTGCTTACAGTGCAAATGCTGCAACATGAGCTACTCCATTTGGTAGCGGCTGAACCTGCAGCAGCAAAAGATGCTGTGGTAGTCTCTATGCCACTAAATATACCTCCTGCTGCGTTTGCTGAAGTATTGGAGCCGCAACCTGAAGCTTTAGTTACTACTTCAAAAAAGGTTTTTGAAGTATTGCAGGTAAATGAAGCTGAAGTGGAGGCAGAATTAGAAGCCATTAAACAGAATGCTTCTACTATTCAACAATTAACAAACCACGGCAAACCTCCTTTGTTGTTTGATATTGAAGAAGATCATATACCCACACTTCCGCAACAAACTACCGCGGTAACAAGTTTACCTGTACAGACAGAAGTAAATGAATCTGCAAGTTCTAACACACCTTCTGTAAACGATATATTAAAAGCCCCTACAGTGGAGGTAAGCGATAAGTTGACCGAGGCTGCAGTAAAAGATTTAAGAAAAGCTATTGGTATAAACGATCGCTTTTTATTTATCAACGATTTATTTAGGGGAGATGAAGTAATGTATGAACGCAGTATTAAAACAATTAATAGTTTTTCTATTTTTCCGGAAGCTGAATATTGGATACGGAGGGAGCTTAAAACCAAGCTAGGTTGGTTAGATACAGAACCCACGGTAATGCAATTTGATCAATTGGTTAAAAGACGGTTTGCCTGAATATAAGACAGTACTTTGGCTGTAGCACCAACTTTTGAGTACACATATTTTTTAGCTGCTTCCGATTTTTGCTGCCGCAATGTATCGTTACTCCACAAATTATTTAGTACATCCTCCAGCTCAAGGGCAGATGCTATACTAATGCCTGCTCCACCTGCTACCATATCTACTGCTTCGCTAAATTTTTGATAAACAGGCCCAAAAATAACCGGTTTGCCAAAAACAGCAGGCTCCAGAATATTGTGAATACCTCCCGCATCAAAACCGCCGCCAACGTAGGTTATACCTGCATAGTAGTAAAGTTTTGACAGCATGCCAATATTGTCTATAATGAGCACATTGCCCCAATCTTTAGTAGTTGCTTTTTCGGGTGCTGTTACTTGTTGTTCGGTATTGATAGTTAGTTCCTGAATAGCTTTCCATTCAGAAAATAATATTGATTGTGGAAATTCTTTTTTTACAGATTTTAAATTATCTGCATCAATCTCATGTGGCGCAATTATAAATTTTACTGTAGGATTATTTTTTACAAAATGAACCAACTCTTCCTCATCCTCTTGCCAGGTGCTACCTGCTACCAGCACTTTATGGTTGCCACAAAAGGCTGCAATTAATGGAATGGGTTCAAATTGTGTTGCAATAGCTATCACCCTATCAAAACGAGTATCGCCAGCAATACTCACATTTGTACTAATACCAATAGTTTGCAGTAAGGCAATAGACTCATCGTTTTGCAAAAAGAAATGTGTAAAACTTGCAAGCATTTTTCGCCAAAGGGCACCATACCATTTAAAAAAAGGCTGTCCCTCTCTAAATAATCCAGATACCATCAGTACGGGAATATTACATGCTTTAAGTGTTGTAAGGTAGTAATACCAATACTCATATTTTACCCATAAAACTATACCGGGATTAATTGCTTTAATAAATTTGCTGGCATTGGTTTTACTATCCATTGGCAGGTAAAAAATATAATCTGCTCCGTTGTACTGCTTCATAGTTTCGTAGCCAGAAGGGGAGAAGAAGGTTAGCACAATTATTTGTAAAGGATACTGCTCCCTTATTTTCTCCAGCAATGGCCTGCCCTGTTCAAACTCTCCAAGGCTTGCACAATGCATCCAAATGGTTTTTTGTTGATTGTTTTTAATGGATGGAAAAACTTTTCGGCCGCTAAGCCATTGTGTTGCTTTTGGGTTCCAAAAAGAAATTAGCCTTGCGCCAACTGAATAGCTGTAAATAAAAAGATGGTAAAGTAGTTTGCCCAATATGATAATTTAAATTATGGTAGTTTTTTACTGTTGCAATCATTTACATTATTGAAACCTTGCAGCAGTAAGTATTGTTGCAGGTATCAATTATTCAGCTAGTCCTTTATTGATAGCATTTACCAGGCCATTGCTGCTTTTATCGAGCGATAGCTCCCAAAACATAATACCACCCAGTTTGTGCTTACGGATAAAAGCTGTTTTTGCAGCTATTGATTTTTCATCATCAAAAGTGGCAAATAATTTTTTGGTTTTGTTATACTGCCAGGGTGCTTTTGCTTTATCATCCCAATGGTAAGTAAAGCCGGTTGTATCGCCAAAGTATGTTGAGAAATTTTTGTAATCTACCCCTTGTAAAAATTCGCCACTCTGGTATAAACCGTTGTTGGTGCCAGCTTGTACCTGCTTCCATACCCTTGCGTAAAAAGCCGCACCTATAATAAGTTTATCTGCAGGTACTTTATGTTGCAGCAACCAGTTTACACAGTTTTGGGTACTTTGCTGACCGGGCATATATCCTGCCAGTGGAGTATGATGACCAGTTACTTTACTGTAACCACCTACCAAATCATACGTCATCAGGTTCACAAAATCCAGTTGTGGCAATATTGCATCCCAGTCAACTGATTTTTCTAAAAAATTATCAAAACCACCAGCGGCAAAACTGAGTATAAATCTATTGCCCATTTCTTTTCTTACAGTGTGTATAAGCGCTGTAAAATTAAACTTATCGGCAGTATCATATTTATGATTGGGATAACCTTCAATTGAAGGGTATTCCCAATCAAGATCGAGCCCGTCAATTTGATATTTTTCAAAAAGCGCAACGGTTGTTTTGGCAAAATTAGTGCGATGTGTTTCAGACGAAAACAACTCTGAACAAGGAGCACAACCTCCCCATCCGCCAAGCGATACCATAATTTTTAAAGCAGGATTTTCTTTTTTTAAAGCTACCAGTTGTTCTACAATTTGTTGCTGTTCATCATTTACAAATGTTAGGGTATCATTTTGCAATTTTAAAAAACTGTAAATGATATGGGTAAGTTCTTTTACCGGATACTGCTTTATTGTTTGGCCATTACCGGTATAGTAGGCTATTACTTTGTATTTTTTTTGCTGACAAAAAGCTGCTACCTGCAAAAGTAGTGCACTAAAGAGGAGTAATTTTTTCATACCCCTAAAGGTACAGGCAATAGGATAATTAGTTACAGCCAATTAAAAAAAGAACAGATTTTTTTTAAGGTAAGAACAAAATAAAAATGTTTATCTGCAACCCTTTTTTTTTAAGGCAGCATCCAAAAGGATATTAAATTCTTTTTCATTTTTTTTATCGGTAAAATAGCGAGCCATAATTAATTGCATTTGCAACTTGATTGAATCTGCCAGGGATAGGCTTTGATTAACAATCAATTGTTTTTGATTATCCCAGTCTTTTAGCCTGATCTGTATTAAAAGTGTATCTGAAGTAGTTTTTAATTGAAGCAATGTGTCTTGTGCAAACCTAATTTGATTAGCTAACTCAAATCTTTTGTTTTTAAATTCAATTGCCCTGCATTCTAAATCGGCTAATGATTTTACCATCTGCTCTTTTTCAATATTAGTATTATTGCAAGCATAGAAAAGTAGTGTGGAAATAACTAAAAAGCATTTACTACTGATACTATTTTTCTTTTTAAACATACACCATCTTTTAGCAAACAACATTATTTTTTGGCTTTAAATTAAGTTTATTTAATAATTGATTAGTAGTACTATTACCGGGTTGCATTTCAAAATGATGTAGCAACAAGTGTTTGGTTAAAACAATAATAACTACCGATTTCGGTCGTTTTCCTCAACCATCCAAATAGGGAGCTACCATTTGAAATGTACCCTATTACCGTATGTTTTTAGGCCAGTTAATTTGATTATTTACATTATCACCAACAGACCTGCCTACTTGTAAACCCTTGTTATTATCCATTGGATAATGAAGTCCACCATAAAAACGAGAAGCAGCGCACTCGTTGGCCATTTCTGTAAAGTTGGTATAATTGCGTGGCTGAAATCCAAAGCGTAGCTGGCTATAATCTGTAAATTGATAGTTGCCGCTGCCATCTGTAAATAAGTTGGTAAATATTCTGGAACCTGCTCCCATTTCGCAAGAGTGGCCAGATGTGTAGGCCGGAAATGGAGGCGTGCCAATTACAGTGTTAAATAATGGATTGATATATTTTTTTATATAACTCACAGGCCTGATAAGCATATATTTATATTTACCTTTCCAGCAAGTAATAAAGGCATCGTTTTCTGCAATACTCATTTTGGCATACGCTACGGAAGTTTTTTCCAGCGTAGCCCTGTTTTCTTCTAATAGCTGAGTTAAAATATTAAAAGTGTGTCCAGTAGGTGTACAGGTGTTAAAGGGATCGTCTGCCCAGTATTTTGCAATTTCAATTTCATCGCCTGTATTGTTTTGCACCTGGTTGTAAACATTTATTGCTTCTTTGTAAAAAGCGGATGTAGGTACAATAGAAAAGCTAATAGGAGGGGAGGGCTGGGTATTGGTGATATTGTTTTGCAGAAAAGGTCTGTTATTGCCCCAATTCGGGCTTATCGGGTGCATCACTGCGCTTGTAGGCACCCAGCAAAAAGAATCTACTGGTAAATTGTAAGGCAGTTGAAATGGATCCAGATAAGATTCGTGGGCACCATCTGTTTTTGAATATTTATATATAGCCGCCGATACATCTTTACCAAACTGTATTGATCTGGTAATTACATCTACCTCTTCTCCTGTAGATAATGCTGCTAAATTTACCGTTTCCATACTATCTATAGAACGGCTATTGGCTGCTGTAATATTAATGGTAAACATTTTTCTTATCATATCTGCTACCGCAGTGTTAGATGATATGGCCCAGTTATAAGATTTCCCCACCGTTTTTTGCGGTAAATCAGTAACGGAAAGACCATTTAATTGCCCTCCTAAACTTAATGCATTTTCAGTGCCATTTACTACAGCCTCATAGTTGGTTATGCCTATATAACCATAAGCCCGTGCTGCTTGTGGTGGAAAAAAACCTGGAGTGGTTTTTACAATGGTGCAAAGCAAATCAAAATATTTTAAAACGATTGTGCCTGAGTAAGCATTTGCAGGTTTAGAAATAAAGAAAGGTTCTGTACCATCATCTTTTCTACACGAAACAAGCCAACTTATCATTAAAAAGAGTAAGAAAATAATTTTTGATTTCTTAAGAAATTGTTTAGTTATCATAGTCGTTTTTATTAAATTATAAATAAATATTACATTTGTTGAATTGAAGTAAATCTAACTAAATGTTGCTTTTAAATCTTAAATTAATGTTAATAATAACAAATTGTTATTTTAGCATTTTAACATTAACAGCAAATCGTAGAAACATTACACGTTTTATGTAGCAATATTTTGCACAAAACAGGTAAACACTTAAACGCTAAAATACATTCAACTAAAAAAGTATTTAATAAATACAAACGATTATCAATTAATGGAAATTGCGTTAACGTTATCAAATTAAAGTATTAAAGGTTATTTGGATGTCATAATACCAATAACCAGTACTCTTTAATTAAAGCCAGTTTTAGTAGTTTAAATTGTATCGAATTTTCAAAATGCAACACAGATGGGTGTTACAGGTTATTTTTTTATGGAAAAATACTGATTTTTTTTGCTGTAAAAAATGGGGCAAAATGCTTAGTTGTGAAGTTTTGGCAGCTATAAGAATAAGCCGTACAGATTTCAGCTACCAAATATGGATTAAACCATAAAACAACAACTACCTGCTAACAACTATCTTTGTTGTATTAAAATATACATGTTATGAGACCCTTACAAATGGTAGATACAAAAAACCAATATTTAAAAATTAAAAAAGAAATAGATGCGGCAGTAATAGAAGTACTGGAAAGCTCCATGTTTATTGGCGGAAAAAAAGTAGATCAGTTTGCTGCCGATCTTGCAGTTTATAACGACAGCCGGTTTGTAATACCTTGCGCTAACGGTACAGATGCACTACAAATAGCTATGATGGCATTGGGTTTGCAACCCGGCGACGAAATAATAACCCCTTCTTTTACTTATATTGCCACAGTAGAAACAGCGGCTTTATTAAGGTTGAAACCGGTATTTGTAGAAGTGGATCCGCAAACATTTTGTATGGATGCAACAGCTTTGGAAAAAGCGATTACTCCAAAAACAAAGGCTATAGTGCCCGTGCATTTGTATGGCCATGCTGCTGATATGGAAAAAATAATGCACATTGCAGCCAAATACAATCTTTTTGTAATTGAAGATAATGCCCAGGGTATAGGCTGCGACTATACATTTAGCGATGGTACGGTAAAAAAGACAGGCGGTATAGGGCATATTGGTTGCACCTCATTTTACCCTTCAAAAAATTTAGGTGCCTATGGAGATGGTGGTGCAATATTTACTAATGATGAAGCGTTAGCTATGCAATTAAAAATGATTGCCGCTCATGGTCAAAGTAAAAGGTATTATCATGATGTGGTAGGTTGTAACTCAAGGCTTGATGCAGTGCAGGCAGCAATATTAACAATAAAACTAAAACACCTGAACAATTATATAGCTGCACGCCGGAATGCGGCCGATTATTATGACAAGGCTTTTGCTGGTCATTCTAAAATCACTACCCCATTCAGAGCTGCATACAGCCATCATGTTTTTCATCAGTACACCTTAATACTTAATAACACCAACAGGGATGCATTGAATGCTTATCTGGCTTCCGAAGGTATCCCTTCAATGATTTATTACCCTGTTCCTTGCCATAAGCAAAAAATGTTTGATGCTTTTGGCGGAAATACTTTTGATTTGCCGGTTACAGACTGGCTTACAGAAAGGGTGATATCGCTGCCCATTCATACCGAGTTGGATGAGGAGCAGCAAGCTTTAATTGTTTCTAAAATTTTGTCATTTATCCAGTAAATCAAATAAATCAACAATTATGAAAATCGCAGTAGTAGGTACAGGCTATGTTGGCCTTGTAACAGGTACTTGTTTTGCAGAAACAGGTAACCAGGTAATATGTGTTGACATTGACCAAAGTAAGGTAGAAAAACTATCTTCCGGGCAAATCACCATTTACGAACCAGGTTTAGAAAAAATATTTCTAAGAAACCAAAAAGAAAATCGTTTGCAGTTTACTACCAATTTAGAAGAAGGTATTAAAGATGCACAAGTTATATTTCTTGCGTTGCCCACGCCTCCCGGTGAGGATGGTAGTGCAGATTTAAAGTATATTTTGGGCGTAGCAGACGATTTAGGTAAAATTTTAAAAGACTACAAAGTTATCATTGATAAAAGTACAGTTCCGGTAGGTACAGCCGCCAGAGTGCACGCTGCGATAGCCAAAAATGCCACTGTAGATTTTGATGTAGTAAGCAATCCCGAATTTTTAAGGGAAGGGGTGGCGGTTGATGATTTTATGAAACCAGACAGGGTGGTAATTGGTACTTCTTCTGACAGGGCTAAAAAAACCATGAATGATTTGTATGCACCTTTTGTACGGCAGGGTAACCCCATTATTTTTATGGATGAAAAAAGTGCTGAGCTTACTAAATATGCAGCTAACTCTTTTCTGGCTACAAAAATCACTTTCATGAACGAAATTGCTCAAATGTGTGAGCTTTTAGGTGCCGATGTTGATATGGTTCGCCGTGGTATTGGTAGTGATGAAAGAATTGGAAAACGTTTCCTTTTCCCAGGTATTGGATATGGTGGTAGCTGCTTTCCTAAAGATGTGCAGGCTTTAGCAAAATCTGCTCAGGAAGTAAATTACAACTTTAAAATACTAGATGCAGTAATGGAAGTAAATGAAAAGCAAAAATTGCATTTAGTACCTAAAATAAAAGATTATTTTAAAGGCGATTTAAAAGGTAAAAAATTTGCATTATGGGGCCTTGCTTTTAAACCAAATACAGATGACATAAGGGAAGCGCCCGCCTTGTACATTATAGATGAATTAATTGCTGCAGGTGCTACTGTTGCCACTTTTGACCCCGAGGCCATGAATAATGTGCAAAAATTGGTAGGTGATAAAGTAACTTTTGTACACAGCCAATACGATGCACTGCACTCTGCAGATGCACTTATTATTGCTACAGAATGGAGTGAGTTTAGAACACCGGATTTTGAAAGAATTTCTTCTTTACTTAAAAATAAAGCAATTTTTGACGGACGCAATCTTTTTGATCTTACGCAAATGGAAGAATTAGGTTACCATTATGTGAGTATTGGAAGAAAAGTTATAAATCCTTAGTATTCAAACAATCATTTACCATCATCTTAAATAAAAACAGTGGCAAACAAACGAATTTTAATAACAGGTGCAGCCGGTTTTTTAGGCTCTCACCTTTGCGACAGGTTTATTAAAGAAGGCTTTGATGTAATTGCAATGGATAACCTGATAACTGGTGATCTAAAAAATATTGAACATCTTTTTAAATTGAAGGAGTTTGAATTTTATCATCATGATGTATCAAAGTTTATTCATGTATCGGGTCCTTTGGATTATATTTTGAATTTTGCATCTCCGGCAAGCCCGATTGATTATTTAAAAATTCCTATTCAAACCTTAAAAGTAGGGTCACTTGGTACACACAATTGCCTTGGTTTAGCGTTGGCCAAAAAAGCCCGGATACTCGTAGCAAGTACAAGTGAAGTTTATGGCGATCCGCTCGTGCATCCTCAAACGGAAGAATATTGGGGCAATGTAAACCCTGTAGGGCCAAGGGGTGTATATGATGAAGCCAAACGTTTTCAGGAAGCTATTACGATGGCTTACCATACTTTTCATGGTGTAGAAACCAGGATGGTAAGAATATTTAATACTTATGGCCCAAGAATGCGACTTAATGACGGACGTGCTTTACCAGCATTTATTGGTCAGGCACTGCGGGGCGAAGATTTAACTGTTTTTGGTGATGGTAGCCAAACAAGAAGTTTTTGCTATGTAGATGATTTGATTGAGGGTATTTACAGGCTGCTGATGAGTGATTATGCTCAACCTGTTAATATTGGTAACCCAATAGAAATTTCACTTAAAGACTTTGCTGAAGAAATTATACAACTCACAGGTACCACACAAAAAATTGTGTACAAAGATTTACCTAAGGATGATCCAAAGCAAAGACAGCCCGATATTACCAAGGCAAGGGAATTACTTGGTTGGGAGCCAAAAGTTAGCAGGGCAGAAGGTTTAAAAATTACTTATGAATATTTTAAATCATTACCCAAAGATGAATTGGTAAAATTGCCTAAAGAATTTGCCTCATTAAATAAATAAATGTACAATAGCCCCGAAAGGGGCTATTTGTATTAAATCCTATTATAGAAGCTGTATACTTGAATTAGTTTGCTACTGCAGTAACATTTCAACTGAAAAATTTGGGTTTAATTTGGGCAAGTAAATAAACAATCTTTATTTTGACCAAATTATTAAAAAATCCTCCATGCTTTCTACACACAAAGCAAAATAAATTATGTACCAGGAATTAATAGACAAAAAGAAAAAATTAGCCGTTATAGGCCTTGGATATGTTGGTTTGCCCATTGCCTTGGAATTTGCAAGAAAAATAAAAGTAATAGGATTTGATATCAATGCGAAAAGGGTGGATATGATGCGTAATAACATAGATCCAAGCCAGGAGCTTGACTCCGCCGCTTTTGATGGTTGTGATATTGAATTTACCAATGAGCTTGAAATATTAAAGCAAGCCAATTTTTATATAGTAGCAGTACCTACGCCTGTTGATGACCACAATGTACCCGACCTTGTGCCTGTGCAAAGAGCTAGCGAAACCATCGGCAAAGTGATAAAAAAAGGTGATTATGTAGTATTTGAAAGTACTGTTTATCCGGGCTGTACAGAGGAGGATTGTGTGCCAATTATTGAAAAATTATCTGGCCTTAAAAGTGTTGTTGATTTTAAAATCGGGTACTCTCCTGAAAGAATAAATCCGGGAGATAAGGAACATACACTAGCTAAAATTATTAAAGTGGTTAGTGGCTGCGATGCAGAAAGTTTGGATGAAGTAGCCAAAGTATATGAGCTCGTGGTAACAGCAGGCGTTCACAGGGCATCGAGCATAAAAGTAGCAGAAGCGGCTAAAATTATTGAGAACACGCAGAGGGATTTAAACATAGCTTTAATGAATGAGCTTTCTATCATTTTCGATAGAATGAATATCAATACTTACGAAGTGCTTGAAGCAGCGGGTACAAAGTGGAATTTCTTAAAATTTCAACCCGGGTTGGTAGGCGGCCATTGTATTGGCGTAGATCCTTATTATCTTACCCATAAATCAAAACAATTAGGTTATGATAGCCAGGTTATTTTAGCCGGCAGGGTTATTAATGATGGTATGGCAGGTTATGTAGCAAAAAAAGTATTACAACATATTATACAGCACAATGGCGATATAAAAAATGCCAAAGTATTGATAATGGGTGCAACTTTTAAAGAAAACGTAAGTGATATTCGCAACAGCAAAGTTGCAGATGTGGTAAAAGAGCTTAAATCATTTTCTTTAAATGTACAGGTTACCGATCCGCATGCAGAAAGTGGTGAACTACTGCATGAATATGGGTTTGAATTGACCAGCCAACTTGATAATGATTATGATGCCGTGCTGGTAACAGTGCCACACAATGCGTATAAAAATTTAGATGATGCTTACTTTGCCAGTATCATAAAGCCTAAAGGATTAATTGCAGATTTAAAAGGCATCTTTAGAAATAAAATCAGCAGCAGAGATTACTGGAGCTTGTAAAGCCACCCTCTGTTCACTTCATTAAAAATAGGAAAAGGTAAGGGTACAATAATTGGAGGTAGCTCCTTTTTTTAAGTATAAATAAAATATTCCAGCTAAGGAGGCGCACAAAAAGCATGATTGATTTTCATACAAAAGATATAAGCGATAGCAGTTTTTTAATAACAGGCGGTGCAGGATTTATTGGTGGCCATATAGCCGAATATTTATTAAAATCCGGTGCAAAAAAAGTACGTGTATTAGATAACCTGGTAAATGGATTTCAAAGCAATTTGAATATATTGAGGCAATACAATGCCTTTGAAATGATAGAAGGTGATATCAGAAATGCCGATACCTGTCAGCAGGCCTGTATTGGTATTAACTATGTGAGTCACCAGGCGGCCTTAGGCAGTGTACCCCGCTCTATAAAAGAACCGGTTTATTTTAACGAAGTAAATGTAGGTGGCTTTGTAAATATATTGAAAGCTGCTGTTGATAATAAAGTACAGCAGTTTGTGTACGCTTCTTCTTCTTCCGTTTACGGCGATGAACCTACACTGCCAAAGCTGGAAGATAGGGTAGGCAATTGCCTTTCTCCTTATGCAGCAACCAAAAAAACCAATGAACTGTATGCACAGGTTTTTGCAGATGTGTATGGTTTAAAAATAATGGGCTTTAGGTACTTTAATATTTTTGGCCCCCGGCAAGATCCGGATGGAGCTTATGCCGCAGTAATACCCTTGTTTGTAAAGGGCATAATGAAGCAAACACCTGTGTATATTAATGGCGATGGTGAGCAAACCAGGGATTTTACTTTTGTAGATAATGCAGTACAGGTAAATATAAAAGGAATGCTTACAGATAATGCGGCTGCATGTAAAAAAGTGTACAATGTAGCAGTAGGAGAAAATTTTTCAGTAAATTATTTATACAATTTGGTAAAACGGCACCTCAACAGCAGTTTTGAGGCAACATATAGAGAACCAAGAGCAGGTGATATTAGAAACTCCCTCGCTGATATATCCTTAGCACAGCTACATTTAGGTTATCAACCCACCAAAAAATTTGAAGATGGGCTAATAGAAACGGTGGAATTTTTTAAGAAACAATATACCTGATTATATTATTTACAGCAATAAACGGGCTGATTGTAGTGTTATTAATATGGTAGTACAATCACCCATTTTCAATTTTTAAATTATCAAATAAACATCATGCCAATTATAAAAACTGAGTTTCCCGGCTTACTGGTTTTTGAGCCAAGGGTATTTGAAGATAGCCGTGGCTATTTCTTTGAAAGCTACAATTGGGAAACATTTGAAGCAGAAGGAATAGATAGTACGTTTGTACAAGATAACCAGGCTAAATCGGGCTATGGAGTTATACGGGGTTTACATTATCAATTGCCACCCTATTCTCAAACCAAATTAGTAAGAACATTACAGGGGTCTATTTTAGATGTAGTGGTTGATTTAAGGGTAGGCTCACCTACTTATGGCAAAGTATATACAATTGAATTATCTGCCGAAAATAAAAAACAATTGTTGGTGCCAAAAGGCTTTGCACATGGCTATTCTGTACTAAGTGAAACCTCGGAGGTTATGTATAAATGCGATGCCTTTTACAACAAACAAAGTGAGGGAGGTTTGTATTATGCTGATGCTTCTTTGAACATAGATTGGCAGATACCCGCTGATAAAGCTATTGTTGCAGAAAAGGATATGGCTAATCCTTCGCTGCAAAATATAGTGAACACTTTTGTATTTGAGTAAAAAAGGCCTTCCCAAACCCCTCCAAAAGAGGGGCTTTAGCAGTCCAGCAGTTTAAATGCAAGCGTATTTAGATAAGTAAATAGCTTATTTCGATCCTTACTTTTTCCATTCTGTAAAACTTAAAAATTAGTTTAAACCGTGGCAAATAAAATTATTTTAGTAACAGGCTCCAACGGACAGCTAGGAAGCGAAATGCAGGTAATTGCTGCTGCTTACCCTGCATATCAATTTTTGTTTGTTACCCGGCAGGAGCTGCCTATAGATAACGAAGCAGCCGTAAAAGAATATTTTAGTACGCATGCCATTGCTGTTTGTGTAAACTGTGCCGCTTATACGGCCGTAGATAAAGCAGAAACTGACATTGATATTGCCAACGCAATTAATGGAAAAGCCGTTGGTATTTTAGCTGCACTTTGCAAGCAATACCATGCAGTATTCATTCATATTTCAACTGATTATGTTTTTGATGGAACTGCTGCTGTTCCTTATAAAGAAGATCATCCTGTAAGTCCGGTAAATGCCTACGGCGAATCCAAATTATTGGGAGAGCTGCAAGCCATTCAAAATAATTCTGCATCCATCATAATTCGTACTAGCTGGGTTTACTCCTCTTTTGGCAACAATTTTGTAAAAACAATGCTGCGGTTAATGAAAGATAGAGAAAGCCTGAATGTAGTGGCAGACCAGCAAGGTTGCCCAACGTACGCAGCAGATTTAGCAGCCGCCATCATGCAAATAGTTGAACAAACTTCAACCATATTAAACAAACTTCAACCATCTTCAACCATCTTCCATTACTCCAACACCGGTGCCATTAACTGGTACCAATTTGCTGTAGGTATAAAAGAAATTTCTAACAGTACATGTTTGGTTAATCCCATTCCTTCTTCTCAATACCCTACACCTGCAAAACGGCCGGGCTATTCTGTTATGGATACCAGCAAAATTCAACAGGCATTTAACCTAACTATACCGGCATGGCGGGATAGTTTAGAGAAATGTATAAAAATAATGGGGTAAAAAATTGATGGTATTGATTATCTATTTTCTACAAAAAGATAAATGATCATCTTTTACAGAATACAAAATGCTTACCCTAAAGCGCCCTTTCTTTATTTCTGATAAACACGAGCTTGCCGTTTTTCTTTTCTGTTTCCCGCTTGTCAATTTCAAATTGAGATATGGAGCTGATAAGAGAGGTTAATTTTTGAAAGCCAAAATTTCTTGGATCAAAATTGGGTTGTTTTTTCATTAATAAATTACCAACATCCCCTAAATAAGCCCAGCCATTTTCATCTGCCAAATCATTGATAGAAGATGCTATTAAGTGAATTGTTTTTTTATCTATTTTATCAACTGCCACTTTGGTAATGGCAGGTTTAGCCTTTGCATCAGCGGTTTTGCTGGTAACAATGCTTTCCTCTTCATCTGGAATGGGAATTACTTCGAGGTATATAAATTTATCGCAGGCTACAATAAAAGGCGCAGGTGTTTTCTTTTGTCCAATGCCAAATACCTTCATGCCGGCTTCTCTCAGCCTTGTGGCCAATCTGGTAAAATCACTGTCGCTTGATACAATACAAAAGCCATCAACTTTACCCGAATACAAAATATCCATTGCATCAATAATCAAGGCGCTATCGCTTGAATTTTTACCCGTAGTATAACTGTATTGTTGTATAGGTGTGATGGCATTTTCTAATAAAACTTTTTTCCAGCCGCTAACGGTAGGTTTGGTCCAATCGGCATAAATTCTTTTAAAGGTTGGGGTGCCATATTTGGCAATCTCTTCCATCATTCCTTTTACATTACTGTATGGTATATTATCCGCATCTATCAACACGGCAAGGCGAATATCTTTTTCTACATTCATAGACTAAAATTACATTTTTTGTTTACCAAAGTATAAAAATGATTTACAATCGCAACACACAAATTTCAATAGCTTTGCTGGCAATTATGCAACTATTTCAACTTAGCAATAAAATAATCATTACTTGCAGTAACCGCATTGCACCCTATTTACAAAAAGAGGTAGCTGAGCTGGATTTTAATCCAGTAAGGGTTTTTAAAACAGGTATAGAGCTAAAGGGTACCCTGCAGGATTGTATTAAACTAAACCTGAACCTGCGCTGTGCCAGCCAGGTATTGTTCTCTATTCATGAATGTACAGCAGCTACCGCAGATGATTTGTACCGGGCTTTAATTGATTTTGAGTGGGAGGCTATAATACCCGAAGATGGTTCTTTTGCTATTACCAGTAATGTTGATAATATCTCTATCAATAACAGCTTATTTGCAAATGTAAGATTGAAAGATGCTATTGTGGATCGTTTTAGAAACAAGACTGGCAAGCGCCCTAACTCAGGGCCGGGATTAGACAAAACAGTTATTCATTTGTACTGGAAAGAAGATGCAGTTGAAATATTTGTGGACACTTCCGGCGAAACATTATCTAAACATGGCTATAGAAAAATACCTGGTAAAGCCCCCATGTTAGAGGCCTTGGCAGCGGCAACTTTATTGGCAACCCGGTGGGATAGAAAAACGGCTTTTATCAATCCAATGTGCGGATCATCTACCATTGCCATAGAAGCTGCTATGCTGGCCACCAACAGAAGACCGGGCTTATACAGAAGCAATTATGCCTTTATGCACCTGGTTGGTTTTGCAAGGGAATATTATGATAAACAACGCCAGCAATTGCAGGATAAAATTACCACCGTACCAGACTTAAAAATTATTGCAACAGATATAAGCCAGGATGCTATCAATATTTCTGCCATTAATGCCGGTGCCGCCGGGGTAGCTGATTTGATAACATTTTCTGTTTGCGATTTTGAAGTAACACCGGTGCCGGAGAACCAGGCAGGAGTAGTTTTTTTTAACCCTGAATATGGCGACAGGCTTGGTGTAGAATCAGAACTGCAAGCTACTTACAAGCGAATGGGCGACTTTTTAAAAAAGCAATGTAAGGGTTACTCAGGCTATATATTTACCGGCAACCTGGAGCTGGCAAAAAAAATAGGACTAAAGCCTGGCAGGCGCATAGAGTTTTTTACCAGTAAAATTGATTGCAGGTTATTGGAGTACGAATTGTATGCCGGCAGTAAAACACCACCTGCAACAACACTGTAGGTTACTCGAAAACAATTTAAAAGCAACACTTTATAGTTGAAAAAGCAGGTAATCACAGATAGAAAAACAAAAGCTACCGCAATGTTAGATTTAGCAACAGGCAATAGCAATCAGGGAGCTATTAAAGAACTCCTGCACCAGTATGCAGCGCATAATTTGTGGGCTAATCAGCAAATAACTACTACTATCAAACTGCTGCCTGCGGCTATTATTGAGCAGGAAATAGTCAGCAGCTTTTCGAGTATATATAAAACGGTGCTGCACCTGCTGGATGCTGAAAGCATTTGGTGGCAAAGGATAAAATTAGTGGAGCATATTGATATTCCAAGCCAGCATTTTGACGATAATTTTGAAGCATTGCAACAGAAATTACTGCAACAATCTTTACAACTTGAGCAATGGATTAATGCTGCAAATGAATACCAGTTGCTGCACGTATTTGGTTACCAGCGCAGCAAATCCGAGCAGCAAAAGCAGCCTGTATTTCAGGTGCTGCTTCATTTATTTAATCATGGTAGTTATCACCGGGGGCAATTGGTAACCCTGCTACGGCAGGCTGGTATAACAAAAATTCCACCTACAGATTTTAATGATTGGCTACGTCAAAAGAAAAGCTAATGCCTTGTGGGTTAATTATCTAAAAATGCTTTTTGAGCTACTGTCCTTAT
Source organism: Chitinophagales bacterium (assembly GCA_038234405.1). Lineage (GTDB taxonomy): Bacteria > Bacteroidota > Bacteroidia > Chitinophagales > Chitinophagaceae > Ferruginibacter. The sequence goes on along the minus strand of JBBQTZ010000030.1, from coordinate 4,395 downwards.
AGCATTGTAACTGTAAACGAATTATTAAACCAGGTTTTTCAATTGCAAAATCTTGTTTTAATCTTACTCAACTAATAGTTGGCTAGTGAATAAAAATGCCGTTATTACTTACTCAATCCAGGTTACTACTCTATCGGCCGAAAAATATACTAAAAGCCCAATCTGTAGTGCAATTGAAGTGCTCGTAACCATCTTTATCAAAAGGCTTGGGTAAAAAGTTTATTGTTAAAAAATGTGTTTGTAGCATGCCGGCTAATTAACCTTTAAAAGTTTTTTTTGAACCGATACGCCATTGGTTTCAAACGAAACAACATACAAACCACTGCTTAATTTGCCCATATTGCTATAAAACAATTCATGCAACCCTTTTGGCAATTTCCTAGTTTCCTGATAGGTTAATTTGCCAAAATTATTAAACAAAGACATTTTTAAAAATCCATCTTTCGGCAGCATTATATTGGCACTTATAACAGATTGGAATGGATTTAATACCGTATTAACCTGAAAGCTATCTGGCTGTGCTATAAAAACAATTTTACTAAACTTATAAGCCCCGTTATCAGCAATTATTTTAAGCCTGAACCAGGTATTTTGCCTGATTTTTATCTCATCATTAAAAATGTAATTAACAATGCCTTCCGTTTTACCAGCAATTTTTTCACCCACTTTTGTAAAAAATATTCCATCGTTACTTTTTTCAATTTCATATAAAGCTGTAGTACGCTCATTGGATATTTGCCACGTAATTACCGGTATATCTTTTGCATTTAACCGGGCATTAAAAGCTAAAAGTTTTACATCCAAAACCGTATTGCAGTAAATTAAGTTTAGCACAACATTGTTATTATCGTTAAAGGAACAGGAGCCACTGTTTAAGTTATTTTCAGAAGTAGCAACTATTACCCTGTACACATGACCGCTATCAGCAGCATAAGCTATAAAGGCAGGGTAATTTGTTACAGACTGATAAACACCGTTTATTAGCTGAGGTACTAATTGGCCTGAAGTTGCTTGCGGTGTTTCATTCCAGGTAACGCCATTATCAGTGCTTATTTGCCATTTGTACCACGAATAGGTATTGTTGTATTCATACCTGATGGTATCAGATAAATTTACCAATGTACCACTATTGCAACCAAGCAGCGGACTATAGTTCATTTTAAGTGTTGGGCCGCAGGTACTAATATTGATATCATCTAAAGCCCAATCGTTGCCACCTCCACCTTGAGAGTTATTTCTAATGGCAAATGTTATAGTGGATTGCAAAGGGCCTGTTTTAAATAAAAATGCTTTGTTAATCCAGCCAGTGGTATCAATTTTTCCGGTGCTGTACATATCTGTATTATCTACCGAAAAGGTGAGGCTAGGCTTTACACCCGGATTAAAAGCATTCACCAAATCTGGATTTACACCACAGGTACGGCAAATATTTCTTACATAGGCAGAAAACTGATAATAAGTGTTGGGGCATAAATTATTGATGGTTTGTTTGTAGGCTTCTGTGGTAATAAAGTCTGCATTTACCATTAGCATATAGCCACCCAAAGTGCCTGCTGCTGGCGGATTGTTACCATATTTGGTAGTGGCGCCTGTATGGTCTCCTTCAATTTCCCAGTTGCCACCAAACATTCTGTATTTACAGCTATCAGCGGCAGCTATTGGCGCTGTAGCACAATTGGGTACCCGCCTTGCCGTACGGTTGGTACTGCTCCAGGGGCTTAAGTTATTTACTATAGCATAACTACCATCATTTACGGGTACATTGCCTGCGCCAGATACATTGCTAACATAAGAATAACCTGGTACAAGTGTAGATGGGCCTGTAGCCCTGTTAAGGGTAGTGCCCCGCCCAAAACTGCCTCCTAACTCTCCGGCATAATTTACACCAAGGCTGCCTGTGCAAAGTAAATCATCTGTACCTATAATCATTTTATAGGCTACGCCAGAAATAATGGAATCGGCTCCACCAGCAGTCTTTCTAAATACAAATTTACCACCGGTGAGCACAATTGTATCGCCGGCATTGCCCGTTACCTTTACCCTGAAAGAAGTAGAAAATAAATGGCCAGACCACCACTTTGGTTTATCACCATAAGGAAAAGTATTGGTTAAATCAATGGTAGATGCACCGGTAATATTGGTTAGTTTATTACTGGCAGGTGCCGTTGCAGCAGCTCCAAGATTGATCCTTATCTGGTAATCTACAATTGGCGGATTGGCAATATAGGTGCCTGCATCGTCAGCAGCGTTCGGCGTAAAGCGCAGGTAGGTATTGTCTTCATTGGTAAGTACACGGATAGAGTCTGCTGAAGAAGAAAGCATTTCAGTTTTTGCTGGAATATTATCTAAATAACGAACAGCAAATATTTTGCCGGAGCTCCCGCCATTGTAACCCCATGGTATATTAATAGACATTTTAATATCGAGTGTATCACCTGTTCTTATTTTGCCACCGGTACTGCGGCGTGACAGGTTCTCGTAACCATTGCCAAACCTTGGTACTTGTGAATAGGTTTGGCTAAACCAACTAAAAATAAGGAGGAAGAGGTAAAAGTTTACTCTTTTAAGGAGCAATCTCTCTTTCATGGGATACAGTTTTAAAGTTGGTATGATAAATCAGTAAAAATAAGTTCATTGCCACTTGAACTGAATTTCAGCTACTACTTATCACCCATTAAAACGTTTTAAAAACTGAATTAGTATAGATTGTATAATTATAAGTACAAATGAAGGCTAAATTCTAACAGGTAAGTGTTATCAGATGCTTTTAATTCAACATTGCACAAATTAAAAATTTGTACCATTAGTATAATTGACCTCTTTATTACCAAAATGCCTTACTTGTGGATGGTATTTTTACTAATTACACTGATAAAATAAACCTACTCAACTAACGTTGTTACCGCTAAAGAGTAGTTTTCAAAACAATTTTTTCAAAATTTATTTTTAATTCATTAAACCACGTTTTGTTTTAATAGTCGTTAATAAGTGTTTTGTTAAACCCAGCTTTTGCGTTTGAACCTCCTTATAATTTCAACTACAAAAGCAGGGTTAAAGAATGTGTACATTTCGTTTACCACATTATTGTACGCACCTTCATTGGTAACACAACACTAGTTTTGATAAATTAACCTTACCATGCTAAAATTTTTTGTACTTACGCTGTTCGTTTTTTTTATGCCAATGTGTATTATAGCTCAGGAAGTTACAAAAGAGGCATCACCCGAATTGGATTCAGCAGCTATCGTAAAAGATTTAATGAATTTGTTGCAAACCAACAGCAAGCCAATAAGCTATGTAAGTATTGATGTAAGCATTGGTAATCGTTTGTTTAGTATGCAAAACAACAGGCTAAATACTAAACAAGCTTCCACCCAGGTTATGGTTTACAATCCCGGAGTAACTTACTACCATAAATCCGGGGCTAATATTGCGGCAGGAGCCAGTTTGCTGAATGATACTGCAACATCATTCAGAACAACGCAGTACTCACTTTCAGCCGGTTATGATTTACCTGAAAATGATAAATTTAATTTCAGCTTTACTTACACTCACTATTTTATTACAGACCAATACTCAGCCTTTGCATCCCCCATTTTAAATGATTTTTATACCTCTGCAGAGTATAAAAAAAGCTGGTTGCAGCCTGCTATTGCCTTTGGCTATTCAACCGGAAGTTATAAGCAGGTAGTAAGAAAAGATTCAACAGCAGGAGTTTTCCGCAGGCTACTGTATGATAGCTCTACCAGTAACATTAAATACTTTTCTATGATTGCTGCTGTGAGTCATACTTTTAAATGGAACTCCTTGTTTAATAAAGATGATCAACTGTTTTTTAAACCTACTTTGTTGATAAATATGGGTACCTCCACCACAAGTATTACCCATAAAACAAATGCCCCTTATCTCTTTAGGATACTCAATAGAAAAGGTAAATTACCCAAAGTTCAAACGAGCGCTTTTCAGGCCGAATCTGTTGGTTTAAATCTTGATTGTAGTTATGCAATTCGCAACTTTAGTCTTAAGCCACAATGGTACCTCGATTATTATTTACCTGCAACCGGCTTTAATAAATTTAGCCAGTTTTTTACATGTACACTTGGCTATACTTTTTAAGCCAGGGTTTAAAATTCTTTCCAATTTCTACTGTGCTTCAGCCAACTATTACAGCATATTCTTTATTTGTCAAAAGTTTTAAATTAACCCCTTCAAATTAGTAACCCGCTACTATTATCTTTGCTCTTCCAAATACTTTTTTTTTAAAATCTCACAACTATTTTAATACGATACAATTGGCTAAAATATTCACTTAACAAAATATTATAGTTTCTTATTTATTAATGGTATGCAAATTGATTTTGTAAATAAACCAAATTTTTAATTTATGAAAAAGTA
>JBBQTZ010000029.1:0-29279 GCA_038234405.1 Chitinophagales bacterium | reverse complement strand
TCCACTTCGGCAGGTAATTGCCTGGGCTTTTCCTGGTACATCTGAACTTGCGAGCCAATTAATTCACCAATTTTAAACAGCAGTTTATTGCCTGCTTTTTCTAATAGCTCGGCACTATAAATTGTGCTGCTTATAATGAGCGGCTTATTGTCGGTAGCATCTGTAAGTTTGGTATTTTCTGTAATGATATTTTCTATATGCTCACTTTTTGCAATATTTTGAATAATATCCTTTATGGTTATTTCTTGTTTGTCTTTGGGTAAATATGCCCAAATAGGCCGGTAAGAAACTGCGGCATAACCTTTTAATATTTGTTTACAATTAATAATAACAGAATCTCCTGAAGCATCTAATCTGGCAAATACCTCCATGTTTTGGGCATGCTGTTCAAATGGCTCCAATGGAATACTGTCAAATTTTCCGATGGCAGTTTTTACCTCGCCAATGGTTGTGCCTTTTAGAAAAAACCCTTTGGTACCACCCCAATAAGGCTCTACATAAGGATACCGGAATATAGCAGCAGAGGGCTGTGCATACTTTCCGGTGTTAGGGAAATAAATCAGCATATCATCTAACCTATTCCAATTGGCCAAGTCCTCATCTAATGGTAACTTATCTCTAACAGAAGGAAAAACTGCCTGGTAGCGAATATTTTTATAGGTTAACATTGCTATAAAAAAACGGGTAATGCCAAAGTTGGTTGCGTTGGTAGTTTTAATTATTTTTTCAAAATCATCTGCATCTTCTCCTACTAAGTTTTCATCAGCATTAATGGTAGTTTTCATGTAATCTTCCAACAATGCAATCGTTTTTTCCTCGTTGGTTCCATCTGGTATATTGGCTTCATTCACAAACCGGACGATAGCTTTTTTTTCTTTTTCTGTAGTAGTGGTTAGGTTACTATATACTTTTCGTGCCGCCTCCTTCCAGGTGTACAACTCCACATTTTTATTGCTGCTAAGGTTAAAACTTAATTTAAAATCAACCCGTTGCATGTAGGCGTCTGGCAGGCCATATTTTTCATCATCCAGCTCCTGTATATTTTCTGAATAGCCTGCCAGAAAACGTTCTCCATTCATTACAGAATCTGGTACTACCTTAAATCCATTGTTTCCCTTGGCACTAAACTGCAAATAATCCGGGCTAATAATAAGTACCCTTGCTTGATAATAAGGCACTTTTTTACTTTGAAAAATTTCTGATCCAAAAAAACCAGGGCTCTTTTTTATTACATAGCTGTATTCAATTTCTGCTCCTTTATCAATGCCTTCCATAGCAAATAATTTATACAAGCGGCCTTCTTCTTCTACTTCTTTTATTTTATCAGCAGGCACATCAATTACTTTACCGGTGGAGGTAATTGCCCTTGCTTTTATTTCGCTTATTTCTAATTGTCTGCTAATGGGGATATAAATTTTATTAAACATTTCTATACCCTTATCATCTGTTACTTTTATTAGCCGATACACATAGTTGTACTGTAATAAATCTTTGCCTTCATTTTTAAAATAAAAAGTGCGGCTATCCATTAAATAAACAGCGCTTGCCTGCAAAAAACTTGCAGGCATTGGGTGAAGCAAAGGTTTTTCTACCCATCGTTGAGCACCCTTGTAAATATCTGCTGGCTGTGCCAATGCCATAATAGAATAAAAGCTAAGTATAAGCAGAGATAAAAATTTTTGTTTACTCATAAATCTGTAAAGGTTTAGGTTTTTGATAATGTTTTGCTATGTAGGGTTTGAGTTTACTTTTTAAGGTTTGGCTACAATAGTAAGTGGCTGCTTACAAGTTTAGAAAGTTGTTAATCACAGCTTCTTTTTTAAAACTACCTGCTCTTTATAAGCAGGCGATATAATGGATGCAGCCTGGTTCCATGCAGGAAAATCATTTGCCTGCACATAAAGCTTTTTCATAACAATTTGCTGTGTAGCTGTTACTGCATCAGCAGTTTTTTTGTACCGGATAGAAAAGTCTAGCACATCATTGGTGATAGAAATGTTTTTGGGCAAATAATCTACCTCGTAACCTGCTGGTATGGCAAGGGCGTGCACCTGGTTTATTTCGCTTAAGTATTCATTTTCTATGGCCACCTTACGTTTGGCAGTATCAATAAGTGTATTGCTAAATAATTTTTCAAGATTAAGATTGATGTAAATTTCATCTGCTACCGATTTTAGGTAATCCGGTATTTCAAAATTGGAGGCAATATTAGCAGTTTTTGTAGCCGGGTCCGGAAAGCTTAATTTGTAATCTTTCATGAAAAATTTATTACTACCCTTGGCCATCCTTCTGCGGGCATACACCCGTTCATCATCACCTTTATTGTACTGCAGATTGTTGTAAATATCATTGCCATAATAGCCAAGGTAATCAACAGAAGCATAGCCAATTAACGTATTATTTTTAATGCTTAAAAAAGTACTGTCTGTAATAATACTTTTGCTGGCCGGCATAATAGGAACTTTTACTAATTCATATTTATCGGCATTAATACTGATTAATGCCTGCTTGCCCTGAATGCCACTAGTAGGCATTCCAAAAATACAGTTGGGGTCAGTGGCATCAAGAAAAATCCATTCGTTATTAATTTTTACACTGCTTATCATGTGATTATCTGTTACGGGCAGTGGTACTTCTGTGTAAGTATAAGGGATAGATCGGGTACCTATCCAGGTAAAGCAGGCTTGTAAGCCACTCATTTTGAGCATGGCAGTTAGTAAGCTAGCCATATCTTTACAATCACCATAACGCTTGGTACATACATCTTTTGCCTGCCTTGGTACAAATCCTTCCAGCCCATCTTCAAAAGCTACATACTTAATGTTATTTTGAACCCATTGGTATATAGCCTGTGCTTTTTGCCAGTCGGTATTTTTGTTAAGGCAAATGCTATCGGTAGTTTTTTGCAGGGCTTCATCTGCTACGGTATTTATATTAGTTAAAAATGCAGCATTCCATTTATACAGTTCACCTACAGAACTAAATACTGGTATGGTTTTATCGTTATTTTTGTAAGAGGCTATATAGGCTATAACATGGATAGCGTAATATTGAACAGATGTGCCATTGCCAAAATATTCATAGTTGTTAATATCAGTGGCGGTAAATTCAAGTTTTTTTCTTTTCCCTTTTTTAGTTTCTTTTACCTGTACCATATTTCCATCATCGTTTTTTATGATAAAGCGGATGTCCACATCTTCGGGGTAGCTAATGGTGTAAGTAGCTTTGTGTACAGGAAGATAACTACTAAAATAAAAACTATTGAGTAATCGAATTTCTTTGTTTTCATGGATGGTTTCTACATGCGATATACTTCCCTTTATCATTTTAGGATAATCGAAAGATGTTTCTTTTACATCATCATAAAATACACCTTTGCTGGGTGATGACTGGGTTTTAAAATCAACTACTTTAATTTTTTGCATACTGTTACCATCAGGTACCAACGTGTAGGCTTCCAGCTTTTTTAATTCGTTGAAAGAACTGTGAAAAACTTTGTCTTTGTTAAACATTCCATTGCCTTTTTCATTAAGTACCATCATTTCTGATACTTCATTTTCCAGTATAAATGGCAGGTTTTCTTTCATGGTAATTTCCACGCTTCGGTTCACATTTAAAAATACGGCCAGCTTATCCGGAAAAGCCTGTTGCATTTTTTCCATATCTACCGGCTGCGCTTGCATAGAAGCGTTAAAAATGAGCAGTATTGCCAATAAAAGATAGTTCAGTTTGTTTTTCATGATATCGTTATTCTTTTGATTCCAACACACCATAATAATAGTTGTAAGTAGTAGTTAATTTACCTGCAGTATAATAATTACCTGGCCCATGCAGGCTACCCAAATAATAGTTTTGTTCATATTGTAGTATACCATTTTCATTATAAAATTTCGTAAAACCATGTAGTTTACCTTCTACATAATTTTCTTGTTTCATAAGCTTGCCATTGGGATGGTATATCTTTTTATCACCCTGCTCTTCTCCGTTAAGCCTTTGCCCTGCTACGTATATTTTGCCATTAGGGTAATACAAAGTTCTTGGTCCATCTACCAAAAATTCTTTAAACTCCATCTCTGCGCTTTTATTTCCATTTTTAAAAAAGGCAACTACTTTACCACTACCCTTTACAATAGGGACTTGTGGAAGCAATTTGCCATTTTTATCCTCGTAGCTGTAGCCTTGCACTATCCCTTCTTTATAATAATAAACAATAGAAAGCTCGTTTTTGCCTGCATACACTCTTAGCGCACCTTCCAGTTCTCCATCTTTATAATTGAGCTCTTTATCTATAGTACCATCTTCGTTGTACTGGATGTTTTTGCCTACCAACTTACCATCCTCAAAAAGTTCTTCATTAGAAAGGGTTCCATCGTAATAAAAATATTTCCAATTGCCAATTTTACGGCCATTTTTATACTTTCCTTCAACTGTCACTTTTCCGTTTGGATGCCAGAAAGTATAACTGCTATCCTGCTCACCGTTTTTATAAAAACTGTTACTAGCCTTTGTGCCGTCGCCATTGCTTACTACATAAGATCCATTTAGTTTGTAGTTTTTATAATTATTTACAATATAAGGCTTACCATTAAAATGGTTAAACTTCATTTGCCCTTCTCCTTTATTTAATTGAGAACTGCTAATGAGTTTACCCGTACTATCAAATTGCTCCATTTTATTAAACCACCCAATATCATAATATAATTTATAATCTAGTTTATTACCCGGATTGTAAAATTCTGACACGCCATGAATATTATCATTGAGATAATACACTTTAGAAGTTACCTGATCAAGCAAATCCCGGCCAATAACAGTGCCTTGCCTATCGCCTGCAACATACCAACCCTCTTCAGATACATTTCCATTAAGATAATAGTCAACAAAATATCCATCTGCCTCATTGTTTGTATAGCTGCCGTCTTGTTTTAGATGGGTGTTTTCATAATATACTTTACGGATGCCCTCCAGCAAGCCATTTTTATAATTAGCATCCTGATATATACCTCCATTTTTATAATACGTAATTGCCTTACCCTCCAACAGGCCCTCTTTAGAATAAAATCCAACGCTTGATTTACTACCATCAGGCGAATAAAAAGAAATTTCTGCACTACCCTTGCGGCTTGTTGTGTTACTGATAACCTGTCCGGCTTTGTCAAAAAATTTAATATCCCGTAACCTGCCTTTTTCAAAAACAGTTTCACCGGATAGCAGTCCATCTTCATCAAAATCTTCTTTTTTACCGTCAATTTCTCCTTTTCGGTATAACCTTTTAGATTCTATTTTGCCATTGCTGTACCAGGATGTGTATTCTCCATCTAATTCGCCGTTCAAATAATTGTCCAAATATTCGGGCAAGCCATCTTTGTAAAATGTTTTCCATACGCCGGCTTTTTTACCTGTTAAATAATCACCCTCCATCCTCAATTTGCCATTATCAAAATATTCCTTATATGGTCCACTAGCCAAATCGTTTTCATATTTAAGTACAGATTCAATTTTGCCATTTTGATGATAGATAGTTTCATCACCTTGCTGCACATCATTACTATAAAGTGTAACTGTTCTTAAATAACCGCTTGATGTATAATAGCGGGCAACCCCTTCCTTTTTACCTGTTTTATAATTGATTACCGAACTAAGGATGCCGTTATATAACCAGGAAGTTTCTTCACCATCTTTTTCACCTGATTCGTACTGCAACTTTCGGTAATAGATACCATTATCATACCATATCTCTGTATTACCTATCACTTTGCCTTTTTCGTAATGAGATAGTTCTTTTAGAACGCCGTTTTCGTAATAATACCGCCATTCGCCTTTTCGCAGCCCATCTTCATCAAAAATACCTTTTGATTTAATGCGCCCATTGGTATGGTAAAACTCCCAGAGACCTGTTACAATTTCTTCATTTGCGGCATTTTTAGCATACTTGCCTTTGCCTGTAATACGGTAGTCCTGTATATAATAATTAATGGCAGGTTTTTCTCTTTTGGCAAACAATAATTCCTGTGTTTCTCTTATTCTGCCAAAATAAGCTACTACCTCGTTGGTAGCTTTTTCTATTGTTTTTTTCTCTTTTTTATTATAGTCTTTTACTTTTTTTAGATCCAACTCGCTGAACATATAAAAAACCGCCGGCTCAAATAGATTTTTTTGCCACAAACTATTAAAAAAAGGCACATAGTATTGCATCCAAAAGCCTTTATCGTTTGCATTAAATTCCAGCTTTTCCATCATTACCTGAAGCTGCCTCACAATTGGATCTTCAAGTTCGGTTTTTAATTTATATTTTTTGTCGATGGCAATTTTGCTGGCAATAATATCCTGCACCATTTCAAAATCATCTTCTTTACCCGGCTTGTACTTTTTTATATATTCTTCGGTTGTAGTATTTACCTCTGCAATAGCTGATAAAATTGTTACTGCACTATTGTGATAACGATTGCCAGGCGCTACCAGCAGATTGGTTGCAAAACTCATCATGGCCTGTACCAAATTACCTTTTTGCAACTGCAACCTGCCTAAAAAATGATGTGCCGAAGCATAGTAGGGATTGAGCAAAACACATTGTTGAAAATTGGCTGTTGCTTCATCCATTTTTTCCATCCTCATTAAGGTAATACCTCTGTTAAAGTAGCTAAGATAGTCGTAAGGCTTTTGAGCAAGAATGGTATCGTATAATTTGATAGCCAGTTCACTTCTTTTGGTTTCATCATACACATCAGCCAGAATCATGTACCATTCTGTATTTTTTTCAGGGAAAAGGCTAAGACCGGTAAGTGCTCTTTTTTCAGCTTCTGCATAATTACTGTCGTTGTAATAACTAAGCGCAAGATCATGCAATACATCTGTGTAATTTGTATCACTTACAGGTACTTTAAGATAGATTTCGATGGCTTGTTTGTATTTGCCTTCCTGCTGCAGGGTAGCGGCTTTATTGATATAGTCTTTGCTATCTATTAAGGGATTATTGAGCGCTCTTTGTGCTTTAACTAAAGAAAAAGAACAAATAAAAAGAAAGAAAACAAAAAACATTTTTTTCATACTACGGGATTATTTATGCTGTGTTAAACGCTTCATTTATAGTATAAATATAAGTGAAAAAACAACTTAATTAAGTTAAATTGTCAATATGTTATAAAAAATAACTTTTATCTAAGTAAAGGCTAAATGTAGCATAAAATAAGTAGCTATTTATAAATAAACCCCTCTCATTTTTTGCAGTAGTAACTAATCATTTGTAAATAGAACTTTCAAAACTGTATCCTTCTGTTATCTTACATCTTTTTACCCACAACATCGGTTAACTTTGCTGTTTAATTTACTACATAAGTTTTTACATGAAATACCAGCCAGGCGATAAAATTATTGTATTGCACACCAATGAAGAAGGTAAGGTAATAGAAATTATGAGCGAAAAGATGGTAATGATCGAAATAAAAGGCGTTCGATTTCCTGCATATTTAGATCAGATAGATTTTCCTTATTTTAAAATGTTTAGCGAAAAGAGATTGGTCGAAAAAAAGAAGATATTTATTGATGATATCAAAAAAGAAAAATCTGCTCAAAAAGTAAAAGTAAAAGACGGCATTTTCTTATCTTTTATACCGGTTTTTAACAAAGATGTATTTGATGACGATGAAGTAGAAAAATTTAGAATTTACCTGATTAATCAAACAGACACCAACTTTAAATTTACTTACGCTTTGTATTTTAATGGTGATAATAATTTTGATTTAAAAAATGAAATTCTTCCGCTAACTGAATTTTATTTACATGATGTACAGTTTGAAGATTTAAGCGATAACCCCCGCTTTGAATTTGAATTTTCGCTTGCCGTACCCAATAAAAAAAAAGCTCCTTATTACGAAACCTCTTTAAAGTTAAAGCCAAAACAATTATTTAAAAAAATAGAAGAAATTCAACTTAAAAATGAACCTTCCTTTTCGTATTTATTATTTACTGATTTTCCCGATAAGATAGAAGAAGAAAAGGTAGATTTAGGCAAGTTAGGCAATGCTGGTTTTAGGCTGTATGATTTAAGTAAAATAAAAGATTACCTGCCTCCTGCAAGATCGGTTATTGACCTCCATATAGAAAAATTGACAGATAGCTGGCAACACCTGAGCAATTTTGAAATACTAACATTACAACTAAAAGATTTTGAAAAATATTACGATTTGGCAATAGCACACCACCAGCCAGATTTAATAGTAATACATGGAGTGGGATCAGGTAAACTTCGGGATGAAATCCATGCTATACTTCGCACAAAAAAAGAGGTGAAATCTTTTGTGAACCAATACACTGCAGCTTATGGGTACGGTGCTACAGAAATTTATTTTTCTTATTAGGGCACAATAGTAAGTTACCATTTTTTTAAAAGATACACTATAACTGCAAATAAAAAGTAGCCGAATAAAACACTTTACTACAATATCCTTATTTACAAGGATATTGTAGTTTAATAACCAATGCGTACAATCTCCAGCATTTTATTGCCTACCATACGGGCACTTTTAAAATAAACCGATGCTTTTTTTAAAATTAATTTTACAATGATTAAGTACGCTGAAAAAAGCTGAAAAAAATTATTATTTCTACTGTTGACATTGCGAAATATCGTTTGCATATTTGTGACAGTATTTTTTCCACCTCTTTCTCCAACAGTTATCAACTACAACCATAAAACCCCGGTATGCCGAAAAGGGGCTAATAGAGTAGGCATAAAAATATAAAAAAATGAAAAATATTTTTTTTATCCGTTTGATAGTAGTGTTTACAATTATGTTGATTTCTTTTAGTTGTAAGGTGCCACAATATGCAATTTTATCCGATAATGCAAATAACATGATAGTAAATAAAGCTAAAGATCTTATTGATAAATCAACAGATAGCTATAGTATGCATGCAATGGAGATAGCAAATTTAAAGGTACAGGTAGATAGTATTGTTGTGGAAGAAAATAATAGAAAAATGAACCAGGCTACAATAGCCATGTGGTCTATTGTTCAAAAAGATAAATTTAGCTTGTATGGTTTTTTTGATTTATGGCAACAGCAAAATACGGTAAGCCCGGCTGCTGTTGCAGAAATGAACCAAAAATTACTAAGCATTTTAAATATTATTCAAACATGGGAACAACGAAAAAAAGGCGGTCCGCTTTTTAATAAATAACTAATTTAAAATATAGCACATGCCAAACAATCCACCGCTTACAAACATGACAGAGATATTTACTGAAATTGAACAGCATGTAAAAACGCTGGCAGAAACTACTGTGAGTAACTTTAAAAACGAAGCCATAGCCGATGCACAAAACTTAGTGGCTACTATCAAAAGTGATATTATCCGGTGGACAAATCTATTGAGTACCGGCCAGATAAAAATTACTGAATTTGAATTTTTAGTTGGTTCAGAAAAATCTTTAGTATCAATGTTATCATTGCAGCAAGCAGGATTAGCTCAGTTAAGAATACAAAATTTTTTGGGTGGTGTGCTAAATATTATAATTGATGTGGCATTAAAAAAGGTAATTGGAAATATTATATAATCATTTCTGATTAGCTTGATTATTTATTAAAAAAATAACCAATATGGAATTACAATTAAGTAAAAGTGCTATCAACAAAGCTATTATGGCATTTGAAGTAAGCTGGTCGCCGGTTTCAGAATTTGCGGTGTACAATAAAAAATATAGAAAACCAATAGTACCCGATCCTGTAAATACCAATAGTGGAGTTACCATTGGTATTGGGTACGATTGTGGGCAATATGCTGCCAATAAAATAAAGTTAGATTGGCAATCTGTTTTACCACTTCACATGGTAAATGCGCTTGTATCAGTTGCAGGTTTAAAAAAGCAACAAGCTGTTAATAAGCTGCCCTCATTAAAAATTGTAGATGTACCTATTGAAGCAGCCTTACAGGTATTTTACAATACCACAATATTTGAATTTGCAAAACAGGCAGAAAGAATTTATCCTGGCTTGTTTAAGCTGCACCCTGTAGAGCAATCTGTAATTATAGGTTTAGTTTATAACCGTGGAGCTGCTTTGCAAGGTGACAGAAGAAGAGAAATGAAGCAGCTAATTGTAGCAATTAAAAATGATAATGATAAAGCAATGGCAGACCTTATAAGATCTATGTGCCGGCTTTGGCCCAATACTTTAGGCTTACGAAAAAGAAGAGAAGCTGAGGCTGCTTTAATTGAACTTGCAGATGTGCCGGTACCTGCAGCAGATATTTTAAAAATTATTGTGTAGTGAATTTGATTATTAATAAATAAATATTTTACTATCTCTAAAAATGAGTTTGTAAACCCAGGATTTTGCAATTGAAAATCTGTTACGGCTTTCAACTTAAAATCTGGGTTCAATAAAACAAATTGGTAAAAAAAGGTTCCGCAGTATTTAGTGAAAAAAATATTCTTCATTATTTTTCATTTTACTGATACTAGTAATTTTTTCAAACCATTAAAACTGTTATTACTTAGGTGCATTTCATCACCCTTTATATATACTTTACGTAAGGTTTTATTATTTCGGAATTACTTTTTATAAAATTTATTATTCAATAAAAAAAAAGCAATATGAAAATTACCAATGATTTACTATTTGATAACAACAACAAACAAGTAGAATTTAAGCTAAGCCCTAATAAAGGGGGAAAATACACACCTCAATTTTTAGTAATCCATTTTACTGCTGTTACGGAGGCAAAGGGCTCCATAAGCTGGTTTTTAAATAAAGATGCCAAAGCCTCTGCCCACCTTATTATAGATAGGGATGGCACTATCACACAGTTTGCCCCATTTACAACTATTACCTGGCATGCAGGAGAAAGTGAGTGGAACGGACTTGTTGGCTTAAATAAATATACTATTGGAATTGAGTTGGTAAATGGAGGCAGGGTGATAAAATCCGGTAATAACTGGATTTGCACGGTAGATAAAAAAGCAGTACAGGAAAGTGATGTAATTATTGCAAAGCACAAAAATGAAGCAGCAGAATCTGGTTGGCAGATGTACACAGAAATTCAGTTACAAACTGCTATGGACGTTGGTATAGCGCTGGTAAAAACGTACAATCTTAAGGATGTGCTGGGGCATGATGATATTGCTCCGCATAGAAAATCTGATCCCGGCCCTGCATTTCCAATGAGTAGCTTTCGCTCAAAAATAATGGGACGCAAAGAAAATAATGTTGCACTCCATACAACATCTGCGGCTGTTAATATTAGATCAGGTGCTGGCACCCAGTTTGCGCCTATTACCAAAGAACTACCAAAAAACACCCCTGTACATATTCTGAAAAGAGACGGAAACTGGAGTTTTGTTGAAGTTGTAAATACAGTACATGGTTTAAACGATCTTGAAGGTTGGGTATTCAGCAAATATCTGGTAGCTGAATAATAGGTTTGTCCAAATAAATTTTATGTTATTGTACAATTGTACTTTGTATTGTTAAACAAAGACTTTGCAGTAGAAAATCTATTACGGCTGCCAACTGCTGTACAGCTAAGCATTTTAAAATAATTTTTACCTCAAAATAGTTCACTATTCTATTAGCTAAAAATAATAACCAGAAACCTCTTTAATTACTATGTTGTAAATCTTCCATACGGCGCCAATTGCAACAACTGGATTAAAATAAAAAAGCACTTATAACAAAAAATACAACTTAAAAAAAATTTTTTAAAACCCATCCACTAAATAGATGAATTATTCGTTAAAGGCATAGTTTGAAAATACTCAAATCATCCTTTACATTGAAAACATTGCGTTACTTTTTGTGTGCAGTACTTTTTTTTGCTGTTTTTGGCCACAGTATTGCTGTAGCTGAAGGCTCCGATAGTAGTTTTAAAGTACACCGGGGCATTGCAGATTTAAGAAAACAGCAGTTTACCAAGCAACTTACTTTAGATGGTGAGTGGGCTTTTGCATGGCAGCAATTAATAAAACCTGATTCAATCAGTGCTTTTCATCATTTTACAACCTTTCCACAAATTTGGAACAACCATACTATAAATGGTATTGAACTATCAGGACAAGGCTATGCAAGCTATGGCCTTACAATTTTACTTCCTCAGCAACATGCTCCACTTGCGCTGTATATACCTGATGTTTACTCTAGCTACCGTCTTTATATAAATGGAAAACTATTAGCTAATAATGGCACACCTGCTACAAGCAAAGCTACTTATACACCACATTGGGGGCCTAATACAGTAGATATCCCCCTTGCAGATACACTAAAGATTGTATTACAAATTGCAAACTTTTCCCACTCCAAAGGAGGCATTAGCCAAAACTTAAGAATTGGTAACAAAGAAGAATTAATGCTAAATAGTGAACGAACCATAGCAAGTGATTTTTTGTTGGCAGGTTGTCTTTTTATGGGAGGCCTTTTTTTCTTTGGCCTTTATCGCTTTGGTACAAAAGATAAGGCTACGCTCTATTTTTCGTTATTTTGTATGCTATATAGTTACCGGCTTATTGGAAGCGGAGCCTATTCGCTGCATGCAATGTATCCCTATATTAATTGGGAAATAAGTATAAGACTTGAATATATTTCACTTTTTGGCAGTATTTTTTTGTTTATAGAATATGTAAGAAATCTATACCCGGATGATTTTTATAAACCACTCATGAAATGGCTTGCCTATACCTGCCGTATGCTTAGTATTTTACCGCTTGTTACCGCAGCCAGTACATTTTCAAAAATTATAAACCCATTTTTATTTTTAATGTTTTTTTGTATCGGGTATGTGATGTATGTTTTTATTAAAGCTTATTATCACAACAGAATTGCCGCTAAATACGCCCTTGCGAGTATTGCTGTATTAATGGTTGTTCAACTACTAATTAACCTGGAATATTTCGGCATAATAGTACCATCTAATGCTATACTGTTTTTTGGTTATGTAATTTTCTTCTTTTTGCAGTCACTCATACTCTCCTTTCGCTTTGCTTTTACATTGCAAAAAGCTAAGTTAGAGGCTGAGCAGGGATTAAAGGCTAAAAGCGAATTTCTTTCTACTATGAGCCATGAAATTAGAACTCCCCTTAATTCTGTAATTGGTATGAGTAACCTGATGCTGTTAAATAACCCAAGAAAAGACCAGCGGGAACAATTAGATGTACTTCAATTTTCTGCCAATAACCTGCTTTCTATTGTAAATGACATATTGGATTATAATAAAATTGAGGCTGGTAAAATACATTTTGAAAACATTGATACAGATCTTACAACTATACTCAGTAACATAGTGGCAGGTGCACAATACGCCTCAAAAGAAAAAGGCATTAGCATTGAGTTAAACATTGATCCTAATTTTAACAAAATTGTAAAAACAGACCCAACAAGATTAGCGCAGGTAATTCAAAATCTGGTTATTAATGCAGTTAAATTTACACAAGAAGGTGGCATTATAGTATCGCTGGCAATTAAAGAGCAAATAAATAATACTGTTACCCTTCTTTTTAGTATAAAAGATACTGGTATTGGTATTCCAAAAGAAAAACAACTCCTGATTTTTGATCAATTTACACAGGCAGACTCATCCACTTCAAGAGGGTATGGCGGAACTGGACTGGGACTAGCAATTTCAAAAAAAATACTATCATTATTTGGTAGCGAACTAAAGGTAGAAAGCGAGCCAGGCAAGGGTTCTAATTTTTTCTTTACTATCAATTATTTACTATCACATACTGAAATAGTAAAGCCGGCAGTTATAGATTCATCTGAAGTAGTAGCCGCAAAACAGCTAAAAGATATAACCATTTTATTAGTAGAAGATAACAAGATAAATATATTGGTAGCCAAAACATTTTTAGAAAAATGGGGGGCTAATGTAGATGTAGCAGAAAACGGTGAGGAAGCAATTAGTATGCTCAATACAAGTCGCCATCAACTGGTTTTAATGGATTTGCACATGCCTGTAATGGATGGCTTTACTGCCATTAAAATAATAAGAGAAAAAGGTATTATAATTCCAATAGTAGCATTGTCTGCAAGCTTACCAAGCGAAATTGAACAGGTAATTAAACAACTTGCTATCGATGATTTTGTATTAAAACCATTTGAGCCAAATGAACTATTTAGAAAAGTGTTGAAATATACAACAACAAATACCATTGTACCAACACAACTTGTTTAACCTATTACTTTACTTTTCCTTTTATTTCTTGTAATTTAAGTAATGCTTCTACAGGTGTAAGCCGGTTAATATCAACAGCATTCAGCAACCCACGTATTTCCTCAAAAGTAGCAGAATGAGCATCAAAAATACTAAGCTGTACTTTGGGTGCTGCTATTTTTTTCATTGTTGCATCCATCGTTGAGCCCTTCTCTTCGGCCCCACTGTTTCGGCTTTCTTCTAATTGCAGTAATATCTCATTAGCTCTGTCAATTAATGAAGGAGGCATACCCGCCATTCGTGCTACATGAATACCAAAACTATGTACACTACCACCTGCAGCAAGCTTGCGCAAAAAAATAATTTTATTGCCCACTTCCTTATTGGTAACATGAAAATTTTTAACCCTCGCTAATTTATTTTCCAATTCATTTAACTCATGATAATGGGTGGCAAACAAAGTTTTGGGCTGTGCATTGCTGTGGTGTAAATGCTCCACAATACTCCAGGCAATACTAATACCATCGTACGTGCTTGTGCCACGGCCTATTTCATCGAGCAATACCAAACTTCGGGAGGTAATATTATTGATAATACTGGCAGTTTCATTCATCTCTACCATAAAGGTACTTTCGCCACCACTCAGGTTATCGCTTGCCCCTACCCTTGTAAAAATTTTGTCAGTTAAAGGTATTTTAGCATCACTACACGGCACAAAACTACCAATATGTGCCATAAGGGTAATAAGTGCTGTTTGCCGTAAAATAGCACTTTTACCACTCATGTTTGGGCCGGTTAAAATAATAATCTGCTGGCCATCAGCATCCAAAAAAATATCGTTGGTTATGTAGCTTTCTCCCACCGGTAAATTACGTTCTATCACCGGGTGTCTGCTGTCTTTTAAATCCAAAATATTATTATCTTCAAGCACTGGTTTTTTGTATTTAAATTGCAGTGCATTGCCAGCAAAGCAGGTAAGGCAATCCAATACAGCCATCACCTGCCCATTTACTTGCATAGGGGCAATATAATCCTGCAGCTCGTTTAGCAACTTCTCAAAAAGCCCCATCTCTATCTGTAGTATTTTATCCTCTGCACCTACTATTTTTTCTTCGTATTCTTTTAGCTCCGGCGTTATGTAACGCTCTGCACCGGTAAGTGTTTGCTTGCGTATCCATTCTGTTGGCACTTTATCTTTATGCAGATTGGTAACCTCCAGGTAGTAACCAAATACATTATTAAAACCAATTTTTAGAGATGAAATACCTGTTGCCAACGTCTCTTTTTGTTGTAGCGTAACCAGGTATTCTTTGCCGCCGGTTGCAATAGCCCTTAGTTCATCTAATTCAGCATTAATACCGCTAACAATCACCCCGCCTTTACTGGCAGCCACCGGTGGATTTTCACAAATTTCATGCGTAATTTTATCCAGAATATAGGGGCATGCATTCAGCGAATCACCCAGCCTTTTTACATAAGCATTGCTACTGGTTTCGCTCATTTTTTTTATAGCCTCTACCTGTTGCAACCCTCTTGCAATTTGCATTACTTCCCGTGGATTTACTTTTTTAAGCGGCACCTTACTTACCAGTCTTTCCACATCGCCGGCAGATTTTATGTGAAACGTTATTTTGTTTCTGGTATCTGTTTGCTTTATAAAATATTCTACTGTATTCAGCCGCTCATTAATTTTATCAATATCATTTAAAGGCATTACCATCCAGCGTTTAAGCATACGTGCCCCCATGGGAGAAACTGTGTTATCCAATACTTTTAGCAGTGTTTGACTGCCATCGCTACCACCCAATAATTCAAGATTACGGATAGTAAAACGATCCATCCACAAATGCTCATCCTTATCAATTCTTTGTATGCTGATAATGTGCCCAAGGTTAGGATGTTCGGTATCTTTCAGGTAATGCAAAATAGATCCGGCAGCTATAATCCCCGCCGTTAAATTCTCAATACCAAATCCTTTAAGGCTGTGGGTACCAAAATGCTTTAATAAATTTTCCGTGGCATAAGCCGCTGTATAAATCCATTCTTCTAAGGCGTAAGTAAAAAATTTATTACCAAAATATTCTTTAAAGTTTTTCTGCTGTTGCTTTTGAAAAATTACTTCGGCAGGTTGCAAACTTTGCAGCAATTTATCTGCATATTCCCGGTCGCCTTCCGCCACAAAAAATTCACCCGTACTAATATCTAAAAAAGCAATACCCAACTTGTCGCCATCAAAATGAAGAGCTGCTAAAAAGTTATTACTGTTGTGTTCTAATAATTTATCGCTTGTTGCTACGCCTGGTGTTACCAATTCTGTTACGCCACGTTTTACAATACCCTTTGCCAGTTTTGGATCTTCCAGTTGATCACATATTGCCACCCTGTAGCCCGCTTTTACCAACTTGTGTAAATATGTATCTAAGGCATGATGGGGGAAGCCAGCTAGTTGAGATGAATTTTCATCACCATTATTTCGTTTGGTGAGTGTAATGCCCAAAACGGCAGATGTCTTTACTGCATCCTGCCCAAAAGTTTCATAAAAATCTCCTACCCTAAATAGTAAAATTGCATCAGGGTACCTTGCCTTAATGGCATTGTGCTGAACCATTAAAGGCGTTTCGGTAGTTGATTTGGCCATAAATTTTAATATGCGGATTAGCTAATGTGCTAATTTAAAAAATAATCTTTGTGAGCCTTGCTTTTGAATTTCTATCAAGCTTCGTAGGCGTCGCACTCTTGTACTAAATATCTTTATTGAGCTTTTACCACACAATTTGGTAGCATGCATAAAGCGTTATCAAAATAAATCGTTCGTTTCTGTCGCAAAAATAAGGTCTTTCAATTCTCCATTATTAGTTTTCTCAACCCTGTGAATTACTTTTGCAGCCTAAAATTTATTAATGGACGATAGTGGTAGCAGAAAATTGGGTATGGACGAACTTAACCGCTTAACTGTAGATGAATTTAAGCAGTCGGCGAAAATTCCGGTAATAGCGGTAATAGAAAACATTAGAAGTGCATACAATGTAGGCAGCGTATTTCGTACTGCCGATGCTTTTTTGCTGGAAGCTATTTACATTACAGGATACACTTGTACCCCACCCCACAAAGAAATTAAAAAAACTGCCCTTGGTGCAGAAGATACCGTAAGCTGGCATCATTTTACCAATGCTACCTTGGCTATTGAAGCCTTAAAAGATGCAGGTTTCACGATCTTTGCCGTAGAACAAGCAGCAAATAGTATAAGTTTAGAAGCTGTAAATTTTAACGCAATAGAAAAAGTAGCCGTTATTTTTGGCAATGAAGTAACCGGTGTAGAACAAACTACCATTGCCCAATGCGATGGTGTAATAGAAATACCACAGTTTGGCATGAAGCATTCATTGAACATAGCCACCGCTGCCGGTGTTGTGTTATGGGAGATTGTAAGAACCAAAATGAAAAAAGCAAAGGGATAAAAATAAAGGGATAAAAATTTATGACTACGGTAAAAAAATATTTAAGTCTTGTAAAATTTTCGCATACTATTTTTGCATTACCCTTTGCATTGATTGGATTTTTTTTGGGTTTAAAATATTCCTACGCTACTAATAATGCTTCTTATACGCTTCATCAACTTCAAAATAAAATAGCTGGTTATAGTAATAATGAAATGATTGCAGCGTATGGTAAAATTTTGATCCTTGTAATCCTTTGTATGGTATTTGCCCGTTCTGCTGCCATGGCTTTTAACCGCTGGCTTGATGCAAAATTTGATGCAAAAAATCCCCGTACCGCAGTGAGGGAAATTCCGGCAGGCATCATTAAATCAGGCAATGCGCTATTATTTGTAATCATCAATTGCTTGTTATTTATTGCTGCTACTTTTTTTATTAACAGCCTTTGCTTTTTTTTATCACCCGTTGCGCTGTTTGTAGTTCTGTTTTATAGCTATACCAAACGTTTTACTGCATTGTGTCACCTTGTTTTGGGCGTGGGTTTAAGTCTTGCACCTATTGGTGCATATATTGCCGTTACCAATCAGTTTGCCATATTACCTATCTTATTTTCTTTTTCAGTATTATTTTGGGTTAGTGGTTTTGATATTATTTATGCACTACAGGATGAAGCATTTGACAAAGAAAACCAATTACATTCCATACCGGTAGCATTGGGAAAAGTAAAAGCATTGCGTCTATCGGAGTTACTGCATGTACTCTCTGCATTCCTTGTATTATTTGCAGGATATTATGGCTCATTTGGACTTTGGTATTGGATTGGTGCCGGCCTTTTTGCAGCACTATTATTGTACCAGCATTTATTGGTAAAGCCAAATGATTTAAGTAAAGTGA
Source organism: Chitinophagales bacterium (assembly GCA_038234405.1). Classification (GTDB taxonomy): domain Bacteria; phylum Bacteroidota; class Bacteroidia; order Chitinophagales; family Chitinophagaceae; genus Ferruginibacter. The sequence goes on along the minus strand of JBBQTZ010000029.1, from coordinate 10,806 downwards.
ACATGGCATTTTTTACTACCAACGGTATTGCCTCGGTAGTATTTGCTGTTTTTGTTTTGCTTGATATATTTATAAATTAAATGAATTGCTATACACAAGCGCTTAATTGCTAAAACATTTAAAACTAATTTTTAATGGCACGAATAATTTGCATTGATTATGGCGGAAAACGCACTGGATTAGCAGTAACTGACCCTCTCCAAATTATTGCAACTGGCTTAGAAACTATTGAAAGCAAGGCGCTAATACCTTTTCTGAAAAAATATTTTGCTATAGAAACAGTAGAACTAATTATTGTTGGAATGCCTACCAATTGGGACGATACAGACACTCATGGTACGCCATTGGCAAAAGCTGCTATTAAAAAATTACAGAAACAATTTCCGGATATGCCCATAAAGGAGGTGGATGAACGATATACATCCAAAATGGCTAAAGCTGCTATGCTGGAAATGGGCATGAAAAAAAAAGACCGCAGAATAAAAGGTAATGTGGATATAATAGCTGCTACTATTATGTTGCAGGAGTATTTACAAAGTATTCAATAGCGTAAAAAAAACATCATCACTAATACCATACATTTTATATTTGTTCTATGAAAAAAATAGGTATCCTCGGCGGCGGTCAATTGGGTAGAATGCTTTTGCAGGCTGCAATTAACTATCCTGTAGAAACGTTTGTACTGGAAAACGACAGCAACTGCCCTTCAGCGCATTTATGCCATCACTTTACCAAGGGTAATATTACCGGCTATGCTGATGTATATGAATTTGGAAAAGAACTGGATGCCATTACTATAGAAATAGAAAATGTTAATGTAGAGGCGTTGTTTCAACTTGAAAAGGAGGGTGTAAAAGTTTATCCCAGGCCGGCAACATTAAAAACCATCAAAAATAAAATTTTACAGAAGCAGTTTTATAAAGATCATGGCATACCTACCAGTGATTTTATTATTACCGAAAACCGCCTCGCATTAGAGGGACACAGTCATTTTTTACCTGCAGTTCACAAAATTGGTGAGGGCGGATACGATGGAAAAGGCGTACAGTTGTTACATACAAAAAGTGATATTGCCAGTGGATTTGATGAACCCGCAATACTGGAAAAACTAGTAGCTATTAATAAAGAGATAGCCTTACTTATAGCTGTTGCAGATAGTGGAGAAACCGTTCTTTATCCGCCTGTAGATATGGTTTTTGACAACAGATTAAATCTGTTAAGTTATCAAATAAGCCCTGCGGATATTCCAGACGAAATTTTATGGAAAGTAGAAGCGATTGCTTTAAAATTAGTGAAAGACCTGAAAAGTGCCGGCATATTTGCTGTGGAACTTTTTGTAGATAAAAATAATAACGTGTTGGTGAATGAAACAGCGCCAAGGGTACACAATAGTGGTCATCATACAATTGAAGCAAACTATTCATCTCAGTTTGACATGCTTTGGCGTATCATGTTACAGTATCCTTTAGGCAATACAGACACTATATTACCAGCAGCTTTGGTAAACATCATTGGTGAAGAAAATTATACAGGTAAAGCTGTGTATGAAGGGTTAGAAGAAGTGCTTAAAATACCTGATGTATTTGTACACATCTACGGTAAAAGTATAACTAAACCCGGTAGAAAAATGGGCCATGTTACCATTTTAAGCAACGAAAAGCAAGAGTTGATTCACCAGGCTAACCGAATACAACAAACACTTAAAGTAAAAAGCAGCTAAACTTGTTTTTAATAACTAAACAATAAAGTTGTTAATTTAACCGAAAATTAAATGTTGTAAATATTGAACAGCAATAAGGTTAGAGATTATTAAAAATTAATAAACCCTAATCTTATTGCTGGATTAAATTAGATATTGATTACGCTATTTATTCCACCAAATTGGTTGGGAAGTTGTTCGTCTGCTTCAGGCTCATTGACCCATTCTGTAGAATTTACCCTATACTTAAATTCATGTTGTGTATTTTTTGGCAATGAAACGTCGCATGTAAAACTGCCGTCTTTCTTTTTGCTCATCACAATTGAGTTTTCCCAGTCGCTGTTTAAACCAAGTATTTCTATTGTTTCAGCATTTTCAACAGTAAAAGTGAATTTTACTTTACAATAGTCTTTTGTTTTGAAGTAGGTTTTTTGTACCATTTTTTATTTTTTTATATAAAACTTTACAGGTATTAATACAAAAACATCAAAAAGGTAACCCTGAATAGAAAAACCGGCCTTAAAAAAATGTTTTTATACTACAGTAAGCTTTAAAATTTATCATTAAAATATTATACTATTTGTGCGAAAGTACACCATTTGTTGCAGGGCTTTTGCTGCTGATAATCTATTATTGTGTGTAATTAATACATCCTGGTTTAACACAGCTCAGGCAGAAATCATTTACAAACGCATACTGCTACAACCGGGTTAAAAATAGTATTAGCAATGCTAACATCGCTCACAGCATACCATCAACATTATTGAAAAACCCTTTGCAGGTAAAAAAGGGATGAATCCCAAATTGTCGCTCTTGATTTCGGTAGGTGTCCTCACCGACCGAGGCCTAGTCGTGGTCGGTGGCCTCACCTACCACTTTATACTGCGACAATTTGGGATGCACCCGTAAAAAAGCCCCTTTTATCTTAAATACTATTTTATACAAAAAAGTAATTGATTTTAGTTAATAGTACAATTGGTAAGTTAATTTTTACCTAAAACGTACTTACTTAAAATAACATTTTTATGCTAAAAACTTGCTAAACGGTTTATTATGGTACTTTTGGCAATAATAAATTTTAAGTTATGAGCATTGGATGGATTGTTTTTATTGTTGGCGCTTTAGGCTGGCATATTGGTTTGTATGGAATGTTTAAAAAGGCTGGTATAGAAAGCTGGAAAGCATTTGTGCCTTTATATAACACCTGGTGTATGGTAGAAAAAATGAAGTTGCCTAAATATTGGTTCTTTTTTCAATTAGTGCCCATAGCGGGTCAGTTTATTACTATTTGGATCACCATAAATTTTGTAGAACATTTTGGCAGGTTCGGTATTGGGCATCATGCCTTAACAGTTTTTCTTCCATTTATTTATTTCCCCTATTTGGGATTTTCAAAAGATGAACGTTATGCTGGCGAGTTGGTAGTAAAAAATTACAAAAAATCGGCCACCCGTGAGTGGATTGATGCTGCTGCATTTGCGATTGTTGCTGCTACAATTATCCGCACTTTTGTATTTGAAGCTTATACTATTCCAACACCATCAATGGAAAAAACGTTGCTTGTAAATGATTTTTTGTTTGTAAGTAAATCGGCCTACGGACCAAGAATACCCAATACTCCCATTGCAATGCCTTTTGTTCATCATACCCTGCCATTTGTAAATACTAAAGCCTATGTGGAATGGATTCATATTCCATATACAAGGTGGTTTGCATCACCTGTGGTACGCAACGATGCAGTAGTTTTCAATTTTCCTGCCAACGATACACTAATTAATGATGAAGAAAACTTTGGATCAAAAAAAACCTATTACCAGGAAGTAAGAGAAATTGGTCGTGACCGTGTTTGGCAAGATTATGGAGATCTTATCATAACAAGACCAGTTGACAAGCAAGAAAATTTCATCAAACGCTGTGTAGCAATTGCCGGAGATACTGTACAAATTGTAAACGGAACAGTTAAAATAAGCGGGGTAATGCAAACGCCTTTGCCAGATGCAGAAAGATTTTATGTAGTTAAAGACCCTCGAAAATTTATTGCCGATGTAGAAAGTTTAGCTGCTATTGGAATTAATGTTAGAGACAATGAAAATATTCAGGATATTAGAAGATACCAGGATGGCACAGTAACAGTAAACATTACCAATGAGGAAAAAAGCCAGTTAACACAACAGGCAGCAGCTTTATTTGAAGATAGATACGAAGATGTTTCTGCTGAATTATATCCATATTACGATACTGCTGCCCATTGGAGTATAGATAATTTTGGACCATTATGGGTACCAAAAAAAGGAGTTACTATTCAAATGACACCTGATAATTTTATTAGGTACCAAAGGTGTATAGGAGCTTATGAAGGCAATACTATTGCTATGAGCAACGGAAAAGTTTTTATTAATAACCAACCTGCTGCTACCTATACTTTTAAAATGAATTATTATTGGCTGATGGGAGATAACAGGCAAAATTCGCTTGATAGCCGCTATTGGGGTTTTGTACCAGAAGATCATGTGGTGGGCAAGGCATCGCTAATATGGTTTAGCTGGGAAAAAGGGCCTCGTTGGAAAAGAATTTTTAAATCCATCAAATAAAGGGTGCATTGTAAATTGAGGCAGCACCTGGTGGTTGGAGAGGACGACAAGCACAGCCAAGCCTCGTTAGATGACCCTCAGTGATCGAAATAGGGAGCTACAATTTGAAAAGCACCCAAATAAAATAACCTCATTTTTATTAACTATATTTATCCTCAAAGAAAAAACCACAAAGACCAACTTTGTGGTTTTTTCTATTATTTTCAAAAGCACAGTAAAATTTTTAGTGGTTTTATCAACAAAAAATATTTATGGAAATAAAGGAAATAAATTTTACAGTAGAGGTTTATACTTCATCGGCAGATTTGATAGAAGCAGATAAAACACTATTAGAAGCTGCAAGACAGACTACTGCCAACGCATACGCACCTTATTCAAATTTTTTAGTTGGTGCTGTTGCTTTGTTGAAGGATGGTTCAATTATTACGGGCACCAATCAGGAAAATGCATCTTATCCGGTTGGCATTTGTGCTGAAAGAGTTTTGCTTTCGGCGGCAGCAACTATCCATCCGGGCGTAGCAATTAATACAATGGCTATCAGCTACAACAATGTAAATGGCATAAGCAATCATCCAATTTCGCCCTGTGGTATGTGCAGGCAAAGCCTTGCTGAGTATGAACAGCGTACCAATCAACCCATAAGAATTATATTAAGTGGTTTGATTGGCGAAGTATATGTAATACAGCGGGCAAGCCAGTTACTACCACTAACTTTTACCGCTGGAGATATGAAATAAGGCTGCTGGTATTGACAAATCTTTTTCAATCTTTCACTTTATTTTAGATAATACTTAAAAAAATCAACCTGATGGAACAACTAATTGCACAAATAGCCATTGTAGTAAAAGATTATGATGATGCAATTGCATTTTATACCCAAAAATTAGGTTTTAATTTAGTAGAAGATACTACCCTTAGTGATACCAAAAGATGGGTAAAAGTATCACCACCAGGCAATGGAACCTGTAAGTTATTATTAGCAAAAGCAACTAATGACGAGCAGTTAAGCAGGGTTGGAAATCAAACTGGTGGCAGGGTGTTTTTATTTTTATATACAGATGATTTTTGGCGAGATTTTAATAATTATACCGCAAAGGGTGTTGAATTTGTAAGAGATCCTGTAAAAGAACCTTACGGTACTGTTGCAGTATTTAAAGACCTTTACGGTAATTTATGGGATATGATAGAGCCCGGCAAAACCAATAATTTATATTGAATGGTACTATTTTGCTGTAGCTATTTTTTTTTATAGTAATGACTCTGACATAATTTAATTGAAATATCTACAAAAAGTTTCAACCACTATTTTCTAAAATGGCTGTTTTTTAAAGCGAATGGAAAAGCAAAGTACTATACAATCACCTGCCATTAACTATACAGTAGCAATATTTAAATTAAATTGTTTACATGAGTGTACAGCAAAAGAATGAAGCAAAAGAATTGGGATCGTTGTTATTAGATGTTGGCGTTCACCTGTTGAGTTCGGGTGCAAGCTGCAGCAGAATAAGAATTACTATGCGACGGCTTGCAGGTTTGTATGATTATTCGTCGCATATTTCTATAGCACCAAAGTCTGTTTCGCTAACGTTAAACAAAGAAGAGGAGAGCACTATTTTTAGTGGAATGCGAACAATACAGGCACAAGGAGTAAATTTTAAAACTATATCCGGCATTAGCAGGTTAAGCTGGCAGGCAATAGAGCAAAATTTCTCTATGGAAGAGGTTAAAAACGAACTCAACAGATTGCTTGCATTACCCCATTATCCACGCCTTATTATCCTCCTTTTTGTAAGCCTTGCAGGTGCAGGTTTCTGTTTTAGTTTTGGTGGAAAAATACCAGAAATGGCCATTACTTTCGGGGCAACTTTTTGTGGATTATTTGTTAGACAAGAAGCGGTAAAGAAAAAATTTAATCCTTATATCTGTGTATTTATGGGCTCGTTAGTGGCCTCCTTATTTGCCGGAGCATTTGCCAAAACAGGCTTAAATATAAACTTTGAACATGCTTTTGCTACTTCCGTTTTATTCTTAATTCCGGGTGTACCGTTAATTAATTGCTTTACAGATTTAATAGATGGCAATATTTTAAATGGGCTGGTACGTGGTATTAATGCACTGATGTTTGCATTAGCTATTGCACTTGGTTTATTAACTGCCATGCTTATTTTTAACCTCAAATAATCAATTAAGATGGATTGGATATTGATACTGAGCAAAGCATTTTGGTGTGGATGGGGGGCACTTGGCTTTGGCATATTATTTAATGTACCACCACGTACATTGTTTTCAATTTGGATAGGTGGAGCAATAGCCGGGTTAATTAAATTCTCATTACTGCAACTTACAGCAGGGGTAGTATTGGCATCATTTGGCGGCGCTTTGGCGGTTGGTATTACCAGTATTCCTATCGCACATTTCAGGCATGCGCCACCCATGATATTTTCAATACCGGCTGTAATACCTCTTATACCGGGAGTGTTTGCCTATAGAACCATGCTTGGCCTTATGAAGTTAACTGGCAATATTGGAGCAGACTATAATCAGATTATGTTGGAAACCGTTAATAATGGATCAAAAACAATTTTTATACTAATGTCGCTGGCAATGGGTGTTGCTGTACCAATGCATTTAATGCGCAAAGAATCTGTAAAAAATATAAGATTACATAAAAAGGGTTAAGTACTTTTTATTTTTTTGAATGTATAATTACCCATCACATGCCGGTTATTTAATTTGGTATAATGGCAGTGAGATAGTGAATTTACTGCCAGTTCCATAATCACTTTCCATACTTATTTGCCCACCCCGTGCTTGCATAAACTCTTTACTAATTGCTAAACCTGGCCCTGTGCCTTGTTTTTGGTTTCCCGGAATACGGAAATAACGATTAAAAATTTTATCCTTGTATTGCGGTGCAATGCCTTGCCCGGTATCTTTTATAGCAAATGATACTGTGTTTACTTTTACTATTCTACTTTTATTATGGCAGTTTATTTTATCACCCAGGCAATTTTCACTAATCAATAGTCATTACTGTTATTGGTTTTAGGCTTTTCAGGCTTAATAATTTTTTTACTTTTATCATCAACTTTTATAGCTGGGGCAGGCTTTATATTATTTTTATCACCAGGTTTTGCAGGTGGTGTTTCTGCTTTAATTTTTACAACAGTATCTTTTTTTGAACTATGTAATTTACTTTCTATCGGTACTTCGGTTGCACTATTAGTAAGAGGAGCATCAATAAAATCGCCAGCATTACCATTTCCCTGGTCATCGATTTGAGTACTATCGCCATTGTTTACAATATTACTGAATGCGTCATCTCCATAAGTAGGGTCGTTAGAAAGTGCAGCAGGTTCCTGAAAATTTAATACTGTACCATAGTTTAGGCTTTTATCGGCATAAACTTTGTTCATAAAATAACCCCATTTTGGTAAAGCCATTTCATTGCCGCCAGATGTACCTGTATATATTCTTATAAACGGATCATCGCACCCCACCCAGGTACCTGCAAGCAGTTCTGGTGTATAGCCAATAAACCAACCGTCAGTATTATCATCGGTAGTACCCGTTTTACCTGCTTTTTGCGCAGGTATATCGTAGCCATTCAATGCCCGGCCAGTACCAATTTGCACTACCCCTTCCATTAACTTAACCATTGTATAGGCATCTTGTTCGTTAATTACCTGCTTGGTTTCCGTAGTAAACTCTTGTAATAAATTGCCGTTTTTATCTTCAATGCGAGATATAAAAACAGGCTCCGTATTATATCCTTTGTTTGGAAACATAGAATAAGCGCCCAACATTTGTAACATTGGTATTTCGGCTGCACCCAATGCTATAGAAGTATAAGGTGGAAGTTTTGCTTTTATGCCAACACTATTAGCAAATTCTATCACCCTGTTTACCCCTACTAAATTGGTTAATCTTACAGATGCCGTGTTTTTTGAAAATGCAAGACAATTGGCCAATGTACCGCCACCACCGTTAAAAGTTTTCATTTCCTTACCGTATTTTACCGCACCGCCTTCAATGACTGTGGCGGGGGTATAACCGGCATCCTGAACTGCCAATGTGTATATTAATGGTTTTATAGTAGACCCTACCTGCCTGAGAGCAGTTACATGATCATACTTAAACCACTTAAAATCTATTCCGCCTACCCAACACCTTACTTCGCCAGTTTTGGGATCCATAGCTACAAAGGAAGTTTGCAACAATTGTTTATGGTATTTGATAGAATCCCGGGGCGTCATTACAGTATCAATTTCTCTTTTAGCGTTCCAGGCAAAAACCTTCATACGCACAGGCTTTAAAAAAGATTTACGTATATCTTCTTCACTTATTTCGTCTTCTTTCATTGCCCGCCAACGCTCGCTTATCTTCATAGCGTTTACTATAATATTCTCTCTTTCTTTCCACATTTTATCGCCATTGCTTTTTAGAATGGCATTTAGTTTACGCTGTATCACCGGCATGTGCTGTACTACAGATTCCTCAGCATACTGCTGCATTTTACTGTTGATGGTTGTATAAATCCTTAAACCGTCTCTATACAAATCGTAGTTTTCACCTGTTTTAATATTTTTATTTGCTTTGCACCATTCCTTTAATTTATCAGCAAGTACAGCTCGAAAGTAGGGTGCAATACCTAAAGATTCATCAGGCTTTTTATAGTTTGTAATGAGTGGTTTTGCTTTTAGTTTGTTTGCCTGTGCCTGCGTAATATAGTTTTGTTTGCAATCAACCATTCTTTGTATAACTGTATTGCGCCTTAAAAGAGAGGCAGATGGATGCCTGATGGGATCGTAAATAAAACCTTTTAGCATACCTACTAATACAGCAGATTCTTCCATGCTAAGTTCCGCAGGGTCTTTTTGGTAATAAGTTCTGGAAGCATTTCTAATACCCCACAAAGGTCCCCATGGTGCCCTGTTAAGGTATAAGGTAATTATTTCTTCTTTGGTGAAATTCCGTTCAAGCTTTACGGCTATCACCCACTCTTTTATTTTTTGAATAATCCTGGTAACAATATTTCCTTTACCTTGACCGAGCATCATTTTTGCAAGCTGTTGGGTAATAGGGCTACCACCTCCATCTGTACCTAATTTAAGAATAGCCCTTGCAACCGCTCTTGCATCAATACCTGAGTGCTCATAAAAATTTTGATCTTCTGTTGCAATCAATGCCTGAATAATATTGGGGGAAATCTGATTGTACTTTATTTCAGTTCTGTTTTCTGCATAATATTTACCCATTAATTTCCCATCTGCAGAAATTACTTCGCTTGCCAAATCAGCCTCAGGGTTTTCCAATTCTTTCAAAGAAGGCATTTTGCCAAACAAACCAAAGTTGGCACTGATAAATATTAGTAAAACGGCTATAATACCATAAAAAAATACCTTCCATAAGATACGTACTGATTGCTTCATCTGTTGTTGATTTGTTTATGCTAATTTCTCAATTTGCTTTAAAATTACCTGCTAAAACTGTCCGGGATATTGCTTACTTAACAAGTTTTTATAGCCTGCAATATCTTTGGTAGTTTTCATTCTTTCAAGATTATTACTATCAATTAATATAAAAGAATATTTATTGGCAGGTAACCACGATACTTCGTCTGGTGCCGCTTTTTTAATTTTATACAAAAATTTCAAAGCTTCGGCAGCAGTAGCAAAATTAGAGAATACAACTAAGGTATAATCCTTATCTATTGGCTCTTTGCTTACTATCAGTTGAGCAGACCGGAAGTATTCAGCAGCATACCTTGTTAATGCATTTTTACATTCATTAATATAAGTACCATCTACTTTATCTAACAGCATAGCCACTTTGTGAGGATCATCTATGCTAAAAACATAAGGCCCACTCACTGCTGGTGGCGGTACGCTATATACAAGTGTATCTGACCCTTTTACAGGTAACTGAACAGCGTCTTTTTTAATAACGTTCAACCTATCAGATTGCTTTGCTAAAGCCTGCAAGCTATCATAAGTATTAGGCGATATTATAAGATTAGCATCATTTCGCACCATCACCACCCTGTCATCTGTTTTTATTACTGCATCATCTGCCAATCTTGTAACGGTAAGTTCGGTCAGATACTTTTCAATTTCACTGCGTCTTCCCAGCACATCTATCATTCTTTCCGCTTTTGTTTTTAAAGGAGAATTTGGATACAATGCTGAAATTTGATTGAGCAAAATGATTGCCACGCTATCATTTTTTTGCTTTACATGATATACTGCCTCTATGTAAAGTAACTGTGGCGACCAAAAATTTTTGCCATACAAACTATCTGCCAATTTCTTTTCCTGAACAGCCTGTTCAAATTTACCTTCAATAAAAAGTGTGTAAATATCCTGGTACCTTTTAGTACCGGCTGCATTTTTTTCTGTAGGTTTTGCAGCAGCAGGGTTAGCTACAATTTTATTTGCATCACTGCCTGCAAATTTGGATCCCAGCAGGTTTTTATAATAATTTGCCCTTTCTGTATTGCCCAATTTGGTATAACAA
>JBBQTZ010000028.1:0-29670 GCA_038234405.1 Chitinophagales bacterium | reverse complement strand
TTTTTGCCAGTAGATACCGACTCTTTGTGAAATACTTCAGCTTTGCCTACATAGTGTATTTGGTATCCGGCATGTTTAAATCTTGCAGCCCAATCCAACTCCTCGTAATATAAAAAAAACAGTTCGCTCATTTCGCCTGTTTTTTTAAGTGCCTCCCTTGGTATCATCATGGCAGCACCATTGGGCAGGTCAGTAATTCTTACATCATTAAATTGACCATTGTCTTTTTGTAAGTAGCCAATATCATAGCTTCTGCTGGTGAGTGGGTGCAAGCCAACAGCCCCGGCATATTGAATGGTATCTGGCATAAAATGATATTTAATTTTTGGGCAGGCTATACCACAGCCAGGATGTTGTTGTAAATAAGCTATCAATTCTGTTATTAAATCGGGAGTTACTTCTGTATCATTGTTTAATAAAAAAAGATATTCTCCTTTGGCAAAATGTAACCCAATGTTATTGCCGCCAGCAAAGCCAATATTTACAGGAGAGCTGATGTGTTTTATAAATGGGTACTCATTTTTTAAATAAGCTGAAGAATATTGTGGCGAAGCATTATCAACAACTATAATTTCCCAGTTGGGATAATTAAGTAATGATAGAGACTGTAGCAAGGCTCCGGTTATAGCAGGCGTGTTGTAATTAATCGTTATAATAGAAACCAGTGGGGTTGTCATTTTCAATTGGTTTTTGTATTGGAGTATCCCAACGGGGACTCATCCATATTAACGCCCAACTTATATATACTATTGTAAGAGAAGGCACCGCATTCATAACTTCATTGCCATAACTGCACAATAAAATAGCTGCAAAAACAGCGCTTAGTGCACATAATTGGTTTCGCAAAACCGGATCTCTGGTATTCCATATAATTCCCCCCGATTTACCCAGAATATAAAGCATTGTGCCAAACCAAAATATAAAGCCAACAATACCATACATCACCCATATTTTTACGTACAAACTATCTGGCGCAATGCCCGCAGTACGAATGTGCTTATTATACTTTTGCCCCCATGCGCCAATTGTGCCAACACCGGTGCCTAATGGTTGGCTGCCTAGTGCATCACTCAATTTGCGCTGATTAATCATACGTAGTTGAAAGGAAGGGTCATTTACATCTGTACCAGAGCGCATTCTTTTTATTTGATCATTACCATTACCAATTTTTGTAAATTTTAAAATGCCGATAAATCCCAATCCTATTAAACCACCAATGATGATGATTTTTATTTGCTTGCTCAATACCACATAAACGAACCCGCCCCCTATTATGCCACCCAAAGCACCCCGGGTACCAGAAAGCAACATGCCATAAAAAATAAAAATACCGGCAATGGCATAGCAAATTTTTCGTGTGGTGGAATGTGGGCCGGTGGCCAGTATAAAACTAATAATGGCAATACTTGCCTGCGAAGCTCCAAATTGGCCTGCCTCTACATAAAAGGAAAATACCCTTAGTTTTCCAAAAAGCCAATGTGTAATTAAATGGTCGTTTAGCCATACTTTTTCTGCGGCATCCAAACCAATTTGTACTTGCTTTATTCCATATAAAGCCCCTATAAAAGATATAATAATGATAGTGTCTAAAAAAAAGCGGATATCCGTTTTTTTTCTAAAAACCAGCATGGTTAAAGGAGTAATTAATATCCAGTATAGGGCCAGGTTACGCATTTCCTGCAACCAACCTACAATATTGGGCCGTGCAGGATTACCAATTTCCAGTACTGTTAAAATAAACCAGGCCAAGGCCAGCCAGCATAAATCATTATTTAAATGGCGAAACCGGTATTTTGTACCCCTGTAAAAAATAACTCCAAGCCAGGTTAATACCAATAATCCATCAAAACCTAAACCAACCTGAAGGCCGGCAACATGCCTGCCAATATAAGAAGCAATAAAACTGTATATTATAAATGAAACGAGCCCTACACGTGGGTTTAAAAATACTACTATTAAAAATGCAATTATAAAGGGTAATACTACCAGCATGCCAGCAACTAATACGCCTTTGCCTGCAATTAACCATCCAAATAAAACTGCCATTAGTATGCCTGGAACCAGCCATAAATGTTTGGTGTATTTATTTCCAGGCTCATAAAATAGATTTTTTTCCTTTTGTAAGGCTTCCATTTTATTTAATACTTTTATTGGTGTTGTTATAAATCAATGTTTTTTTACTGCCTTTTTGTTAAAGGTATTGCTTTGGTTATTAATTAAACGCTTTGCGTTTTTATCAGATTATTGCAGGTTCAATTGCAGTAAAGGATGCGAAGTATTTATTGTACCCTTTGGCAGTTGAACTAGTTGTGATATTTTTTAATACAATACCGGTAAGCGTTTCGGGTAATTTTTGCCTAAGCAAATAGCTAATTGTTTTTTGTTTTAAATGTACTATAATGCTAAGCGCTGCGTAGCAGTTGTTAGCTGTAATAAATTTTACAATAAATAAAGATTTAATTACCCTGTTTTTATTTTTAAAAAACTTATTAAAATAAAAAGGGCGATTACTTTTTCTTAAAAATGCTACAATAAAGTGGAAGATTATTTTATTTTTTTCTGGTTGCCAAATTCAAACTTTACAAGCCCCTTAATAAATTTTCTAAAGGAAGAACGCTTTTTTTGAACCTCACCAACGTATTCCTCTGCAAAATCTGTTTTTACGCCATTTAATAATAATTCAGGGCGATTGCCAGTTGTTTTAGTGAAAATAGTTAGTAAATCTTTATCAATTTTACCCCAAATTCTGTTAGCCCTGCACACTAAAATACTTATATCTAATTTTGGAAGCATATTTGGTTTAATCATCATTATATCAAATGGTGGAAATTCAACCAAAACAATATCTGTATCTGTTGCAAAAGGCTCCATGTTTTCTTTCCACTGCAGCTTTTCTACTTTGTACTTAAGGTTGGTTAAATCTTTATGCCATAAATCTATAATAGTAGATTTACCTTCTCCGTTTTGCATACTGGTAAGCCCAATGGTAACTGGCCTTTTGCTAAGGTTAATACGGGAAAGTAAATTTTGCATTAAGCGTAAATTTGCTTTCTCTACAAATTGACTGGCAGCATTTAGCAGTGGATATATACCCATTAGTTGTATGCCAATTAACCTGCAGGCTTTTTCGGGTGTTTGCAATGTTTTATTGATAAGCGCTTTTGCCAGAATTACAATCATTACTAAAATAAATCCAACTAAAAATCCAACAACAACCAAAACCATTCTTTTAGAGGCATTGGCCTTTAAAGGTAAAAATGGAGGGTCAACTACATTTAACTTAGTGGTAAGTTCATTGTTTTGCTGGGTAAGTTTTGCCGTATTTAAGCCGTGTAACAGTTCCATATATTCCTGCTCAGATACATTGATTTGCCGTTCAATTTTCTTTAGCATGGCACCAAGCGGGGCATATTTTCTATATTCTACCACAAACTCATCTTTACGCTTGTCCATTACGGTAAGTCTTGCCTGAGATTGTTCAAACGACAGAGATGTTTTTAGCCATTCATCTAAAATGTTTTTTGCCGGTATGCCATCGGGTGTATTGGTTTGCAGGTAAAGGTTGCGTACTGATCCGTCTAACTTATCCTTAATGGTAGCAGCTTTTTTTCTGAGGTCGCCCAGCTCAACCAGGTTTACAGAATCTTTTTTTCCTATAATTTCCTGTATAGCTATTTTACTTATAACATCCGATAAAGCTTCCCGTTCTTTTAAAATTATGGTGCCTATTTCATTTTGGTATAGCCTCCCCTTCATGCTTTCATTTACTTTTAGCAATGTTTTTTGGTTGGCCATATTTTCCATCTCCAGGTTATGGTTTTGAGAAAATAAATTTTCCCTTTCACCTGCAACGGCCTTTGTTTGCTCATAATAGTTGATGATATCATTGCTTTTATTAAAATTCATAAAGTTTTCTTCCGCAGCATTTAGCCGGTTAAAAGCCTTTTTAGTTTCAGTTTCAAAATAGCCAACCACCGATTCTGATTGCCCTTCTTTGAGGCTACGGTGCTTTCTCATAAAGCTGGTTTCCAGTATTTCCAGTGTTTGTTTGCATATAACCGCATCATTAGTTGAGTAGGATATTTTTATCAAATCACTATTGTTAATGCGCCCGGCTTTTACATTATCTAATGCACTAAATGAATAAAACGGATTGCCTGAGTTAATGATAGAGTAAATTAAGTTACCCTCTTTACCCCTCATATACTCATTTAAAGCAATGATAGTGCCCTCCAAAGTTGGTTGTACAACTATTTTTCGGATACTGTCTGATACCAGTTTATTTAATGCATCAAAAGTTCCCCACGACATGTAAATAGGGTCGTGCTTCTTAATCATTAAATGGTTGGCTAGTAATTGTATGGCTACTTCTTGCTTTGTTTCTCTTGAGTTGATTAGTGAAAGTAGGTTGTCGAACGCATTGGTGGTAGAAAAGTAATCTGCCTTGGTATTACCGCTAAGGCTGTAACCAGAGGCTAAACCTGTATAAATAACAGACTCAGATGAGTACACTTTAACCTCGTGCCTTGTGAAATAAAAAATTGTTCCTGCCAGTACGGTTGGTATTACTACCAGCCAGATGAGGTTTTTTAATAATAGTTTTATGAAATATGCAAAACTCATTTAACCTGCATTAGTAATTTTAAAAGATTGGTGCCTGTAATTTCTTCCAGCTCCATATAACTTGTTTGAAACCTGATTACGTTAGTTTCAAAATCTATTAAAGCTCTATTATAACTTTCCGTAACAAGTGCTACCTGATCAACAGTAAGTTGGCCGTTCAAAAAATTCTTTTCAGAGAGGTTAAAAATTATTTCGGCAGACTGTTTGTTTTTACTGCTTACACCCAACAGTTTTTGTATAAGTTTTAACTCCTGATAGGCTCTGATAACATCACGTTTTATTGTTTGAGTTGTATTGTCTTTGTCTGCAACTGCTGCTTCTACAATGGAGCGTTCTACTTTTATAATATCCTTACGGTTTATGATTTGTGTTAATGGTAACTGTAAACCAATACCAATGCTGTAAAAGGCAGATTGGCCGGTGGTGTAATTTTCAGTTATGTTAGCTGACTGGTTATTTATCGCAGAAAAATTACTGCCATAGCCAAAAGATGTTCTTATTGAAAGCGCATTGTAAATTGCTTTTTTATTGATGTTATGTGTTGCTTTTATCCTAGTTTCATTGCTTCTGCTTAATCTTGCCTGTGGTGAATATTTAATAGCAGAGTCAATCAACAATGGCAACAATTCATCTGAAATAAAAGCTTTTTTTAATAAAGAATCTATGCTGGTTGCAGATTGCTGTGCTATACAGTTTACTGAAAGTAACATAAAAAACGATATAGAACAGGCAAATAAACCTAGCCTTTTCATTACGATAATTTTAAACATTTTCTGATTGAAATAATGCTGGTATTGTTCTCATTATTAGCTTGATATCATTACCAAAACTGTGTGTTTTAGCATAATTATTATCAAGGTTTAGTCTTTCCTCTTCACTCATTTCGCCACGGCCCCTCTTTTCTACCTGCCACAAACCTGTAATACCGGCAGGTGCCATAAACCTAAGCGCATATTTATCTGTAGTAATTTTTTCTGCCTCGTATAAAGGCAATGGCCTATTGCCAACAATAGACATATCGCCGATAAAAACATTCCATAATTGCGGTAACTCATCTATGCTGGTATTGCGGATAAAATTGCCAATACGGGTAATGCGGGGGTCATTTTTTATTTTGATAAAGGCAGAATCGAGGTTACTCTCTTTGTGCTGATTGTACAAAGTTTCGCATACAATTTTATTATCTGCATATAGTGGGTTTTGGCAGCCCGTTCCCGCTTGTTCACAAAATTCACATATTTCCTTTACAGCCTCTTTGGGGGTTTCTACAGCTTTTTTATCTGTGTTGTATTGGTTTAAATGTGATAAATCTTTTAGCTTGGCATCTGCACCGGTAAACATAGAGCGAAACTTGTAAAACTTAAATACTTTATAACCAGAGCCTACCCTTAATGAAAAGTAAAATACTTTCCCTTTAGATTCTGCCCTGATTAATATTGCAATAATCAAAAAAAGCGGGCTCAGCATCAATAAAGCCAATCCCGAAAAAGTTATATCAAATATTCTCTTAATTAATGGAAGCTTATATTCTTTTCCTGCAACCTTTTTTACAGTTTTGGTTCTGTAATTTTCTACTATGTAAGGAACCCTTGTTCTAATAGCTTTTTCATCTATCGGTTTAGAAAATATTTCTGCAATGCTTTCGCTTAAGGCCAGTTTGCGTTGCTCGTTGTCAATGGTTTCCATCAACACCATAAATGGTATTTGATCGTAACCAAAGTTTTGTAATGTTTTGTGTAAAGAAATTCCATTGGCTCCTAAAAGCTCATCATCTGAAATAATTGCTTTATAATGAGCAGTTTTTTTCATTGTTTGATGCAGTGCAAGGCCATTTTTAAAAGTATCTACCGCAAAAATTCCTTGTAGTGCAACGCCAATATGTTCAGCTACTGCTGTTTGGCTGGTAATTAAGGCAACTCTTTTTTCTGTATTAACCATTATAGTAAATTTTTTAGGTTATTTTTTTCCAATCCGGCGAAGAATGCCATTAAGCCTTGCTGCAAGCTCTCTCGGATTAAATGGTTTTACCATAAAATCATCTGCTCCAGCCTCTAAACAACGTATTTTATTATCAGTACTGTCGCTGCCAGATAGCATGATCATGGGTATGTTTTTTAAAAATCCGCTCGATCTTACATGGTCTATAAATGTATAGCCATCCATCTCAGGCATATTTATATCTGCAACAATAATATCGGGGATATTGCCTTCCTGCATCCATGCCAATGCTTCTTTACCATTGCCCTTGGTTATTACTGTAAAATCTTCTTTAAAATAGTGTTGTAATATAAGTTGGATAGATACTTCGTCATCAATGGCAAGCATTGATAAACTGGAGGTTTTTTGTAACATGGTTTTAAGATATTTTAACTTGGACTAAAATTTATTTCTTACTATTCTTGCTGTTAAAGCAGTTATTGTTTAACTTATTACCTCTACAACGCAAAAACACGGTACTTATTTTAAAATTGCTTAACTACGGTAATAAATAGTGGAGATTTACTACACCCATAGTAAAATTACTTTACGTAAATACCATATATTTTAATAGCTCCTGCGTATAAATCAGTTAAAAACTTTATTACCAAAGAAATAAAGAACGTATTGTTTGCGTTTATTAATTATCCGCAATTACAACGTAAATATCTACCATGCCAGCAAATTTTAAGGGCGTAACATTATTGGTTACACACTACAACCGCAGCAGCTCTCTGGAAAATCTTTTAAGAAGTTTCCATCATCTTAAATGTGTATTTGAAGATATTGTGGTATCAGATGATGGAAGTAAACCTGAACACCAGGCAAATCTTAAAAAAATTCAACTTGAATTTCCCTTTCGCCTCATAACAACACCCGTAAATAAAGGTCTCGGAAATAACCTCAATAAAGGACAGGATGCTGTTGTAACGCCTTATACATTGTATGTACAGGAAGATTTTACACCTACAGCCATTTTTTCTGCTCATTTTGCAGATGCACTGCAAATAATGGAGGAGAGGAAAGATTTTGACATCGTTCGCTTTTACGCATATTTTGCCTATCCATACTTAAAAATGTTGAAAAATGGATTCTCCGAAATGCTGATAAAGCCCTGGTACGCCGATTATATGAAGGTGTACTTTTACAGCGATCACCCTCACCTTAGAAGAAGCAATTTTTTAACGAAGTTTGGCCGGTATCCGGAAGGTATTAAAGGCGACCGGACGGAGTATAGAATGTGCATCAACTTTATTCAAAACAAAGGCAAAGGCTTATTCTATAATGAATTCAGGCAATTATTTACACAAGATAATTCAGAAGCCGAGCCTAGCACAATGACCCGAAAAAGCTGGACTACCAGTAACAATCCTTTAATAGCATTTATACGATATGGCTACCGGCAGGTAAGGTATAACTACGATATTTTATTTGCAAAATATTGACTTAGCTAAAGCACCTATTGGTTTTAAACCAGTATGAAATTGGTAAAATAATTTATAAATAATGTATCAGTTGACTGAAAAAGTACGAAGTGTGTGCAGGGCTTTTACATTTGAGAAAACTATAAATAATCCGATCTTTTAATGAAAAATACTACTCAACATGTTTAAAAATATTAAGGGCATAAATATTGGTCCGGGACAGTTTAGGTTCCTGCTGGCTTTTTTGGTTTTAATGTATCACTCATTGGAATTTTTTCCACTTGGGCACTACGCTGTTTATGTGTTTTTTTTACTAAGTGGTTACTGGATTTTTAAGATGTATGAAGAAAAATATCAGCATTATAAAAATGCATACCTTGTTTATATCCGTAGCAGACTAATGCGGTTGATGTTTGTATATTGGCTAATACTTTCAATAGCCATTGCAGTGTTTTTTTTAAAGAGCTATTTACTTAATAATCACAATTGGCAAGGGTTTAGCGTAACAGAAATTTTTATTAAAAACATTTTAGTACTGGGTTTAAACAGTTCTCCAATAATTTTTATTACTACCGCATGGTCGCTTGAAGTTGAAATTCAGTTTTACTTAGCTGTACCGTTATTTGTACTACTTCGCAAGTATATTGATATTAAAATACAGCTTGTAATTTCATTGGTTATACTGGCAGTTTTAATTTATTTAATTCCTGTAGATAACCGTACACCTAATCTTTTTTTCTCACTGCCTTTCTTTTTAACAGGAGCATGGTTATATTATTCCGGTAAAGTATTTTCAGTAAAATCTGTAAATATTTTTATAGCACTGATTGCTGCAATTTTACTCATCAATGTTGTTGTGCCAGAGCTGCGAAGTATTTTTTTGGTTAAAACAGAATCCCGTTTTGGAATTGATCAATACCAGGATCATATTAATATGTTGCTTGCCTTACTCACCATCCCTTTTCTAACCAGAAATATTACTCAAAAAATTACAGATCCACTTGATGGTACATGGTCATCAATGTCTTTTGTAATATACCTTGTACATTGGCCCTTGCTTAAACTTTATAACACAGCCAATATTTTACAAGGTGATAGCCATAAATTAATAAACCTGATTTTATTGTACGTTGCTTCATTATTACTATCCTATATAATTGCTGTTAAGTACGATAATTTTTTTGAGACTATCAGGCGTAAGTGGTTAAAAAAACAACAGAAAGCAGCAGTTTCAGCAGCAGTTTTATCAGCCTAAAAGGATGTTACTAAAAGGATTAATCAATAAATATTGAAATTGTAAATTACCTCTGTTACTCATATCAGCCTGCAACAATAGCTATCAGTAAGTTATTGTTGCAGGCTGTTTGCTTTGCAGTAATGCTGTTTTATTAATAGGTGATTATGATACCTGAATTTTGTAGTTGAAAATAGTAATGAGCTTTACAAACATACTAATGCCAAGGGTTTCGGGTTGTTTTTTGACTGATAGAATTATAGACTATTTTGAGGATAAAACTATGAGGAAAGCCTGTATTAGATTTGTTGAATGCAGTAATAGCATTTCAATTGCAAAGTATTGATTAAATGCTTTTTTAGCAATACAAATTAAAACACCGGATTAAAGGTGCGTTCTCAAAAGCAGGCTGACTTTGTAGCTGTACTTAACAGAGCATAACAAACTTTGCTACTCATTTGCTACCACCTTTATGGATTAAATACGGGGAACTATTTTGTATACGATCCCAATGACAACAATGGATGTTGCACTTTATTTTATGATGGTTACTTGAAGAAGCAATCTATTTATTTTTTAAGCTTTTTATTTTTTACTGAAAGTATCATTTCAACTATTTGAGTAATTCTTTTTTTACTGTTGGCATTGCTAAACCAAGGTGCCAAATAGGCTAATCCTCCAACAATAAAACCAACGCCACAAAGTATAATGGGTGGTAGCGTTATAAATTGCATTTTAAAAAAATACATGGCTACACCTGCTATCAGCGCAAATATTGCCGGAAAAGAAATTTCTTTTAAAAACAAAGCAACATTCATGGGAGAATCTTTGAGGCTGAAATATAAAAACGGAATAAAGCCAAGGTACATTACCACTGCATAAGAAATAGCTACACCTTGCATTCCCCATTGTACGCCAATGTAAAACCCTATTACTACTACAATGGAGTTTACAAGGCCAATTAAGAAATATCTTTTGGATCGGCCCGTGGTAATTAGCACTAAACCCTGTGTACTGGCCACAGGCTGTATAAAAGATGCAATGGCAAGTATTTTAAAAACTACAGCAGCAGGTGCCCACTGTTTACCTAAAATAATTAAAATGAGCTCTTCTGAAAATACACCGCAAAAAATTACCAATGGCATGCAAAAGAAGGCAAGCGTAAAGAGGTATCTTTTAAAAAAACTTCTATATTGGTCTGGTGCATTGCTAAGGCTGCTAAGTGCTGGCAAGGCTACTGCATTGAGCGGGTTGCGGAGTTGAGTAATAGGCAGCATAAGCAATTGGTAAGCTTTGGAGTAAAAGCCCAAAGCTGCCGGGCCTGCATATTTCCCTATCAGCACATTATCCATATTTCTCGAAAAATAATTTACAAGGTCAAAGCCCGTCATGCCGGCACCAAATTTAAGGAAGGAGCTTACCTGGTCTGCTTTTAAAACCATACTTGGTCTCCAATCGCATACCATCCACAGTGCCATAGATGAAAAAACAGGTATCAGTACCGTAGTGGCAATAATGGCCCAATACCCAAAACCCAGCCATGCCATTACTACTCCAATGGCTAAACTTGCGGCTGTGCTGCCAATTTGTATTAAAGACAAGCGCTTAAACTGCATTTGCCTTTTCATAAGGGCATTGTGTTGTAACGATAGCCCCGATAAAAAAATACTTACCGCAAAAACAAGGGTAATATTTAGTAAACGGGGCTCATGATAAAAATGTACAAGTAAAGGTGCAAGTATAGCAATGATTACAGCAATGCCAAGGCTGATCATTACATTTATCCAAAAAACAGCGCTTACTTGCTGTTGGTTAACTTCACTTTTTTGTATCACTGCGGCAGATAGTCCAAGATCATTAAAAATAGCTACAAAGCCTGTAACAGCGGTAACCATGGCTACCAGGCCATAATCGCCGGGAAGCAACAGCCTCGCCATAATAATGGTGGATGAAATGCTTAAAATGAAGGAAAATATTTGTCCGCCAATGGTACTGAAACCTCCCCGGATGGAATGTCCTTTCAAATCACTTCTTAAATGAATGGTATCAAACCATTTAGCTTCGGTAATAGCAATATCTGCGTTCATACTTCTATAATTTTAAATCAGGAGCGGTAATTTCAAATGCACCCGGTAGAGCAGCATAAAATGCTTACAACAATAGGCAGTGTTTCCACCACCCTTATTTGCCACAATAATTGTTGGCTAACTTTTTTTAACTAATTGTAGAAATATAACGCTGGTTTGTTTCAATTATTTTAAATGTTGGGCTTTTAGAGCAAGTATACATACGAATGAATGGTTAACCCGGATTATGCAGTTGAAATAGTAGTGAGGTTCCCAAAAGCAATACAGATAAGTGTTTTAGATTATTTTTGGTTAAAAAATAGTCAGTTATTTTGAAGTCTAAAATCCTCTCCAATGCTAAACTGTGCAGCAATTGAAGGCCGTAATAGATTTTGAACTACAAAATTCGGATTTAAAAAAAATGATAAGCCACGTTATTTTACCAGTAGATATTATTGATGGAGCCATCAGAATGAAGATATAAAGCAGAGTCTGTTTTGTTGCTTGGAACGGGATGTTGAACAATCCTTTTCTCAGCCATTTTAATATTAGCCAGCACTTCCGTAATAGTGGTAACAAAATATTTACCCTGTATTACTACATCAAAGGCGCCGTAATGCAAGGCATTAGATGCTTTTATTAAATTTTTTTTACTTGTAATCAACACCACATAAGTATCCGGATTATTTTTTTTTATAGTTTGCAAAATTTCAAATTTATTGTTTGCCGCCATTATATATTCCAAAAAAATTATTCCATGGTATTCAATGGGTTTATTTAAACATATTTTGTGCGAAAGAAAGTCAATATCAGTATAGCCAAGATTACGGATTTGCTGCTCATGTATTGCCAATCTGAAAGGATCTGTATCCGCTAAAAATATTTTCGTTGATTTCATATTAGCTATATATTTTTTGTTTTCAACAGCTATACTAATTAAATGCCAAGTTGTAATTAGCTTATAATCAATCATTTAACTTATTATCAACTAATGCTAAAGTCCTGATTACAAATCTTTTTCCTAATTATGGAATAAATGAAAATGTACCTGAAAATGGAATGCCTTTAATTGTAGTTTGATAATTTGCTGTACAGTTCAGCCTAATTTTACACCGTAATGCTCACAGATTAAAAAAGTAAAAGAAAATGGAAACAACCGAAATTAAATTTTTAGCAGGCCCCCAAAGCCGGTGGAAAGATTTTAAGACAGCTTTTAGCATATTTAGATCATTTATTAAAGGCTTTAGAGTTTTTCATTTTATAGGGCCTTGTGTTACCATTTTTGGCTCTGCAAGGTTTAAAGATGGGCATCCTTATTACGAAAAAACAGAAGAGTTGGCAGGTAAAATTGCCCGCCTTGGTTTTACTATAATGACGGGTGGAGGCCCCGGCATTATGGAAGCTGCCAATAAAGGTGCTAAAGAAGCCGGTGGCAGAAGTGTAGGCTGCAATATTTTGCTGCCAAATGAACAGAGTCCTAACCCTTACTTAGATAAATGGGTAAATATTAAATATTTTTTTGTACGTAAAACATTGCTGATTAAATACTCTTATGCCTTTGTGGTAATGCCCGGCGGCTTTGGCACATTAGATGAGTATTTTGAGGCACTTACCCTTGTTCAAACCAAAATGATATCGCAGTTTCCTATAGTTATTTTTGATACAGTCTTTCATAAAAGCCTGATTGCCCATATAGAAGTGTTAAAGCAAAATGGTACCATATCGGCCAACGACAGCAATTATTTTATTGTAACCGATTCCGTTGATGAAGCCGTAGAGTACATCCGGCTAAACAGTATACTTAAATTTAAATTACAACCAGAAAAACCCCACAAACCATTCCTATGGTTATTCGAAAAAAAATAAATAGTGGTAAAATTGAAAAGGCTTTTAAAGTTTTTTCTCAAAAGTTAGCGATACAGAATTTATGCAATACCTTAACCCTGTTGGTTTTGGGCCGTCGCTAAAAACGTGCCCAAGATGGGCACCACAGGTATTACAGGTAACTTTGGTACGATCCATATTATACTTGTCATCATTTTCTTCTAATAGGGCAGTTTTGGAAATAGGTTTCCAAAAGCTTGGCCAACCTGTGCCACTCTCAAACTTGGCAGATGAGCTAAATACTTCGGCGGCGCAGCAAACGCACTTATAAATGCCTTTCTCATGGTTATCCCAGTATTTACCGCTGTAGGCACGTTCAGTACCTTCTTGCCTTGCAACAACAAATGCTTCCGGACTTAATTGCTTTTTCCAGGCATAGTCACTTTTTATAACGGTAAACTTGTGTTGGGCAGATAGGGTACTACTGCAAAATAAAAAACTCAGCAGAATACAAAACAGTTTGGTCATATACATTTAAATTTAAAATTGATCAATTTATGTACGATAAGTTATTAAACATGGTTTTGGGCACTTTTTTTTTTCATAAACAACAATTTAGGAAGATCGTTGTAATTAAAAATAAAACATTTCAATATGCAAGTTTGGAACATGGTAGCCCAATATTTATTTCTCAAGAAAAAAGACCCTAATGCGCCTAAAAGCGAGTTGCTGGGATACATGCACGGCATTAACCGTATTTCAATATTTATGTTTTTAGCAGGGCTGATTATCTTTCTTATCAAAATGATGAGAGCATAAAACTGCTTATATAAAATATTAGTTGCTTGCTTTGGGTTGTAATCACTTTCTACATCAAAATTATTAATAGCTACCTCTTGTAGTTAGATTTTTGTATTTGTATCCCGGTAAAATTTTACCTTGCCTGCTTATTTTATCTTTCAACTCATTTTTAATTGGCTCAATATTTTAAAATCGGCAAATTAGCAGCAAGTTTTGGCCTTAAAGGCGAGCTTGTATTAAAACATAGTCTAGGCCAAAAAACAGCTTTAAAAGGGCTGGAAGCTATTTTTTTAGAAGAAGGTAAAGATAATTTTATGCCTTATTTTATTACTGCAACCAATATCAAAAGCGATACTGAAGTATATATTCAGGTAGAAGGTGTAGATAATAAAGAAGTAGCTCGTAAAATGACACCTAAAGAAGTTTGGATTGCGGAGGTTGACTTTAAAAAATATTCTTCCGATTCATCTGCTATTGCATTACTTGGTTTTAGCATGATAAATGAAGGAATAAATTTGGGAGAAATAATAGAGGTAATAGAGCAGCCTCACCAAATACTCTGTACCATATTGCTCGATGGTAAAGAAGCCTTGATACCCATCCATGAAGCTTCGCTTGAAAAAATAGATAAAAAAGCAAGAAAACTGTATGTTACCTTGCCGGATGGATTGTTAGATATTTATCGTTAAGCAAGCATTTACCTGCTAATATTTTTATCTTTTATTGCTTAGTAAATTATCATTTCTATAAATTTTGTACTTTGCTGTAGTGAAGCAAAGTCCTCAGCGTATAATAGCCCATTTTGATTTAGATTCTTTTTTTGTATCGGTTGAAATAATAAACAACCCGAGCTTAAAGGGAAAGCCTGCTTTTGTAGGTGGTAGCGAAAGAGGCGTTGTAGCAGCCTGTAGTTATGAGGCCCGAAAATTTGGTATTCACTCCGGCATGCCGTCTAAAAAAGCGCTGCAACTTTGCCCACAAGCCATTGTAATAAAAGGAACCCGGGGCGAATACAGCAAGTATTCCCGTTGGGTTACACAAATTATTGCAGCTAAAGCCCCTCTTTACGAAAAAGCATCTATCGATGAATTTTACCTCGACCTTACCGGCATGGATAAATTTTTTAATCCACTGCAATGGACCATTGATTTGAGAAAAACAATTATGGACGAAACAGGGTTGCCTATTTCTTTTGGCCTCAGTAGTAATAAAATGATGGCAAAAATGGCTACTAATGCAGCCAAACCTAATGGTTATCTTCAAATACCGTATGGAAAAGAACAAGAGTTTTTAGCACCTTTAACTGTTGATAAAATACCTGGCGTAGGAGAACATACACACAATGTATTAAAGGCTATGGGTATTTTTACCATTGGCGATGTAAACGCTATAAACAAGGAAATACTGGAAGACCGGCTTGGTAAATGGGGAATTGATCTTTGGCAAAAAAGCTTTGGTATTCACCAAAGTGAGGTAGTGCAGTACCACGAATCTAAATCTATTTCATCTGAAAATACGTTTGAAGAAAACAAAACCGATCAGGTATTTTTAATGAGTGAGTTAGTTAGATTAACCGAAAAAATAGCTTTTGAACTAAGGCAGGATGGAAAAGTAGCAGGCTGCATTGCTGTTAAAATCCGCTATCCCGATTTTGAAACTACCTCCCGCCAAACCACTGTACCCTATACCTGTGTAGATGATGAAATAATACCTGTAGTAAAAGATTTATTTTATAAACTATACCGCAAAGGCCAACCCATACGCTTGCTAGGCGTGCGCCTGAGTGAGCTTACCAATGAGGCCATACAAACCAATCTTTTTAGTGATGCTGAAAAAAAATCTGACTTGTACAAAGCCATTGATGATGTTAAAAACAGGTTTGGTAAATTAACCATTAATAGAGCATCATCTTCCAGTAATAAAAAAAGGCTGTAATGGTACAGCCTTTTTTGTAGAAACTATCAACCTAAACCTAAACCTAAACCTAAAACTTAAATCCTTTTAATTCATCACTATCGCTTTTTTGATAAATCATCCTGCCCAATTCATCAAGTTTATAATCGGGGCTTTTATCGCCCAGTATCATGCTTGAAATGTTTTTACCATCAATTTTATTTACAATAACTATACCTGCATTTTTTGCTTCATTATTACCACCTACTGCACTCATTACAGCCATAAAATCATTGGCTTGCGCTGTAGCTTTAAATCGCTTGCCAATAGCTGCAAAGCTTGCTGCGGCTGCCCCTGCAAATGCAGCAGCATTGGCCTGGCTGTTCTTAATATCTCTGTCTAAAGACGGGCTTGTGCTACCGTAATAGCCCTTTGCATAACTCAACTGTGCATTTCTGCTCATTTCACCTGCGGCCAACATAGCCGATGCTAAACCACCCAAACCACTTAACACTTTACCCATGCCGGTTTTACCTGGCGCTTTATTGTATGAATGCCACACAACTTTTCCTTCAGAATTGAATAAAGTTGCATTTTGATCAGATGTTACCAGTATTCCATTTTCTCTAACCTGAATGGAGGTTGGATCTTCTTTGCCTTCAAAATCAATACCTTTTATCCATTCATTTATTTCGCCTGTACTAAAATCTACCTTGTAAATCATATCATTGGCATAAACATATCCCAGTTTATTGTTGTTGTCACCTACACAATTTTTTGCTTTAAAACCCTTCTTCCAGGTTTTATCTCCATTATCTAAATCTAAAATGTTTATTTCATCAGATGTTCTGTAATACAAACCTTGTGGTACCACTTGCAAATCTCTTACACTCCCTTTTACAAATAATGGCTTTTTTGTGATAGACTTACCAGCATCTAAATCAATAATACTGATATAGTTGTCGCCATTATCTCTTGCAGTTGCTAAAATTAGTTTGGTGCCTACCAGTTTATATGCACTTACATCACCTTGTAAATCTATTTCGCTACCCCATTTGTTATCACCGGTTTCCGGGTCAATACATAAAACAGAAGCCCTGTTTTTACCTGATGCTGAGCCACGCTTTATTTTGCCTAAAAGTCCTCCGCCGCTACTACCTTGTGTAGCCTGGTCTTTTTGTGTTTTTTCGCTTGTTGTTACCAACATGCCATGTGTATCATACAAAATATAAGCTACCGGAGATTGTAATTCCACTTCCTTTGTTATTGGTTTTCCATCTGCATTATTGTAGGCTACTAAAACCTCCTGGTTCCAAAAATATACTTTGTCATTGTTGTTATTGCGTATAAAAAACTGAGCACTACTCGATTCTGAGTTGGCACTTGCATCAGCATGACTACCGTTGCCACCCATAAAACCGCCTAAACCACCTTTTTTATTGGCAGCCATAGCTACTACCGGTTTCTCTGTTTTTCTTTCCACACTCCAAAGTACCTCGCCGGTTTGTTGATTAAGTTTGTAAATATTTTTTGTAGTGGCGATATAAATACCATCTTTAGTAGCAAGCCCGTTAGAGGTTACTTCTTCAGTTTTTTTATCAAAAAGTTTTTGCTGCTCCCATATTTTATGTCCATCTGCTAATGATATCATGATCATTGTTGGCTTTCCATTGTTTTTAGATAAGCCATAAAACATCATACTATTCAATTCTACAATGTGAATTCTTTTGGTTACCATCAACAAATCAAAATCTTTAGTATTGGCCAGTACTTTGCCTGTAACTATATCTACTATGTTGTGCTGAATACCACTAAACGTTTTATTAATGAGTATGTCGGCGTAGGGCGTTCCCTCTATTGGATCGTAGTTTTCTTCTGCAACCCTTTCCAATTTATCAATTTTCCAAATTTCTGTACCCGTATCCGGATTTAAGCCATACAATGCATCATTGGTGCCAACAATCATTATACCTGCATCAGATATCTGGTACCATTTTATGTTTCCATCAAATTTTTTCGACCATTCTTTAGCTGAGGGCTGGGCCATCATTGTAAGGCTCGCAAGCATTACGGTTAAGAGAAGCAAGATTTGTTTCATGTTATGTAAGTTTAGACTGTAAAAATATTTTTATTACCAAAACAGTTTTATACCCTCCATTGGGTATTTTTATTTTTTCACTCAATATTTTTTGCACCATATTAAAGCGGTTTGTTTACAAAATGCTAAGCTATGTTGCTTCAGTAATGGCGGATTTAAATCCTTTATGGTACATTCAACTTCACAAGCTGGCTTAAAAGAACAATCGTTTTTTAAACAATTATGCTGCTTAATTTTTTATGTTGATTTAATACTACAATGCTTTATTTTGATAAATTAATACACTTACATTTTTAAAACCACGTTTTATTTTGTTGGTAATACGTTCACCTTTTTTAAATAAAAACCGAATGAAATTTCTGTTATATACTGCAATATTTTTTTGCTTTACTCAAGTAACTGCACAAAGTGTACAGTTGAGTAAACGGCTTCCTTCTACTGCACAATTAGCCTGGCATGATGTGGAGTATTATTGGTTTACCCATTTTGGCCCAAATACTTTTACAGGAAAAGAGTGGGGGCATGGCGATGAAAAAGAAGCAGTATTTAATCCAACTAACCTTGATTGCCGGCAATGGTGCAGGATAGCTAAAGCCGCCGGCGCAAAGGGTATCATCATTACGGCCAAGCACCATGATGGCTTTTGCCTGTGGCCAAGCAAATATTCAACCCACACTAGTAGAGAAAGTAAATGGAGAAATGGCAAGGGAGATGTTTTAAAAGAATTATCACAGGCCTGCAAGGAGTATGGACTAAAATTTGGCGTTTATCTTTCCCCCTGGGATAGAAATCATCCTGATTATGGTAGCGAAAAATACAATGACGTATTTGTAAACATGATGCAGGAAATTTTTACTAATTATGGTCCTATCTGGGAGTTTTGGTGGGATGGTGCCAACGGCGAAGGACCCAATGGAAAAAAGCAGGTATATGATTTTAGGCGCTTCGAAAATTTTATAAAGAAAAAATCGCCACAAACAGTGGTGTTTAGTGATATTGGCCCACATTGCCGTTGGGTTGGCAACGAAAATGGTGTTGCTGGCACTACCAACTGGAATTATTTGGATACAGCCGGTTTTAAAAGGGGAGAAGGCGCTCCACCAACTGATACTTTAAACATTGGTAACCGATTTGGCAAAAGCTATATTCCGGCTGAGTGTGATGTAAGCATACGGCCCGGGTGGTTTTATCATAAGGAGGAAGACACAAAAGTGAAAACGGCGGCAATATTGTTTCAATTGTATTTGCAATCTGTAGGCAGGGGTGCTAATTTGTTGTTGAATGTGCCACCCGATGAGCGGGGATTAATCAACGAAAATGATGCAGCGGCAGCCGTAGCTTTTAATCAATTACTACAAAAAAATTTCTCAAAAAATATTTTTAAAAATGCCGCCGGTTATTATTTGCAAAGAGGTTTACTTAAAAAAGTATTCGCCTTATCTGATGGCAATAAAAATACCTGTCAGCTAATGGAAGGTACAGAGCTGTATGCTGCAGGCGTAGAGTTAAAAACCAACCAAAAAATTAATTGTATTGTACTTAAAGAGCAATTAAAAAATGGTCAGCATTGCGCCCAATTTAAATTACTGCTTTTTAATAAAGCCGATCAGTTGGTAAAAGAAATTGAAGGGAGCACCATTGGTAATAAGCGAATACTAACCTTTCCTGCAGTTGATATCAATACAATTGAGCTTACTATTTTGCAGCAGGATGGGGTAACGGCGGTTTGTGAAATAGCTGCTTACCTTATTGATGAAAATTTGATAGAGCATAAATAAGTTGATTATTACAGCCTTGTCACGGAAAAATTTGTTAAACAGGTATAACATTTTTTTACGCCATTACCTATTGCAATCGGTGTTTATAAATGCTTTGGTTGTATTTTGTGCAGTGTAAATTTTTAGAAAACAGGTAATAGCCTTTTTAAATGGCTATCAGCATTTGAACGATATATTTATTATGGTACAAACAGCAGCAGATATTAAGTTATTAAATGAAAAAATAGGCCATGCCGCAGGGTTTGTAACCCGTATGAACGATGAGCTTGGTAAAGTAATTGTAGGTCAGCAGCAAATGCTCGAACGCCTGATGATTGGCTTGTTAAGCAATGGCCACGTGCTACTGGAGGGTGTGCCTGGCCTTGCAAAAACTCTTGCCATTAAATCGCTGGCACAGGCTGTAAATGCCCAGTTTAGCCGTATTCAGTTTACGCCAGATTTGTTGCCGGCAGATGTTGTTGGCACTATGATTTACAACCAGGCAAAAAATGAATTTTACGTTCGTAAAGGTCCAATTTTCTCCAACTTTATTTTAGCAGATGAAATAAACAGGGCTCCGGCTAAAGTGCAAAGTGCTTTGCTGGAAGCTATGCAGGAGCGGCAGGTAACCATTGGCGATACTACCTACAAACTAGAGGAACCTTTTCTTGTATTGGCAACACAAAACCCTATTGAGCAGGAAGGTACTTATCCTTTGCCCGAGGCACAGGTGGATAGATTTATGCTTAAAGTAGTAATTGATTACCCTGCCAAAGAAGAAGAAAAAATGATTCTTCGCCAAAATTCACAAGGGTTAATCCCTGAAAAAATTTTTCCGGTAGCATCTGCCAGCGAAATTTTAACTGCCAAAGAGCTGGTAAGGGAGGTGTATATTGATGAAAAAATAGAAAATTATATTTTGGATATCGTGTTTGCTACCCGGTATCCGGATAAATATAACCTGCAAAAATTGAAACCTTTAATAAGTGTTGGCGGTTCGCCAAGGGCAAGTATTAATTTGGCGTTGGCGGCTAAAGCGCATGCTTTTTTAAACAAACGTGGTTATGTAGTGCCAGAAGATGTAAGGGCAATTTGTAAAGATGTATTACGCCACAGGCTTGGCTTAACATACGAAGCAGAGGCTGAAAATGTAAATGTAATTATGATTATTGATGAAATTTTAAGAGTGATTCCTTTACCTTAAAACAAAATGATTTTTATTAATTATCCAGCTTTGGCCCCTGTTTTGTTTACAGGCTTTCCGTATTGGTTTAATTGTAGTAAGGGCTGATGCGGGTACAGATGTGGGTACAGATGCGGATGCAAATGATATTATTACCTCCTTAAATAAAACAACAGTAAACAAATCTTAAAAAATACTTTTAAAATATACAATTGTTTAAAAAGCAAAAAGATAAGAACAAGCCGATTACTCAAAATGACGCAACAGCATTTTCGGGAGAGGAAATGGACAGTGCGGCCATCATGAAAAAAGTACGTGAATTAGAGATTGTAAGTAAAAAAATTACCACTCATTTATTTACCGGCGAATACCATTCTGCTTTTAAGGGTAAGGGTATGAGTTTTAGAGAGGTAAGGGAATATTATGCTGGCGACGATGTTCGTTTTATTGACTGGAATGTAAGCGCAAGATTTAGTCATCCGTTTACCAAAGTATTTGAAGAGGAAAGGGAGCTGACGGTTTTTTTATTGATTGATGTGAGTGCAAGTAATTTATTTGGCACAACCCTGCGCCGAAAAAAAGATCTTATGACCGAAATAGGCGCTGTGCTAACCTTTAGCGCAATTAATAACAACGATAAAGTGGGTGTTATTTTCTATAGCGATAAAATAGAAAAGTATATTCCTCCTAAAAAAGGCCGGCAGCATGCCCTGTTTATAGTGCGGCAATTGCTTACAGCAGAGTCAAAAGGTAAAAGCACTAACATGGAAGAGGCTATCAGGTTTTTTAACAAAGCTACCCATCAAAAAAGCATTGCTTTTTTAATGAGTGATTTTACAGATGCCCGCTATGAAAATGATTTAAAAGTAATTGGTGGCAAGCACGATGTAATTGGTATTCGTATTTACGATAAAATGGATATGCAGTTGCCCGAAGCCGGTTTACTGCACGTAGAAGATTTAGAAACTGGTACAACACAGTGGATCAACAGCAGCGATGCATTGGTGCAGTATAACTACAAGCAACATTTTATGCAACAAAGCGATAACTGTAAAAATTATTTTCGTAAAGCAGGTGCAGATTTACTGCACATTCGTACAGATGAAGATTACGTGAAAGTATTGCAACAGTTTTTTATAAAAAGAAGTTAAAACCCCTTGATCCCTGCAAAGGGAATAGTGCATGTTAATTTTTTGCAGAAAATATTTAATGGTGTTTTTATTGTTTGCCAGTGTATTGGGCAATACTGTATTTTCACAATCACCAACCCTGCTAGTTACAATAGATAGTAATGATATTTTAATTGGCGGGCAGTTTCATTTAAAAGTTACTGCCACCTTTTCTCCCAATGCGTTCAGTGTAAAATGGTTAAACATACCAGATACCTTGCAGCATTTTGAACTAATAGCATCAGCAAAGCCAGATTCTGTATATACTGATAATGGAGTTTTAACATTATCTCAAACTTTCACCCTTACCAGTTTTGATTCGGGCAAATGGAACCTGCCGGTTTTTCGGATTAATTTTCGCCGGTTAAATGATGATGCCGATATCAGTTTGTTTACAGATAGCTTGCCTGTAACCGTCTCTTTTTCAGTTGCCGACACTACCGGTATTTTAAAAGATATTAAGCCGGTATATGATGTTGCTGTTGATTATCCTATATGGTATTGGATAGTTGGCGGGCTAATGTTGCTCTTAATAATTGGCTTGTCTTTTTATGCCTACCGCTACTGGAAAAAGAAACCCTCCTCCATAACGCCGGTATCAAAATTAGTAGCTTATGACGAAGCAATTTATGCTTTAGAGGCACTGGGTCAATACCAGCTTTCTGCGCCGGATCAGGTAAAAATTTATCATACCAAATTAGTAGAAATTTTTAAAAATTATTTATCAGCCATTGCAAGTACCAATCATTTTAACAAAGCAACCAGCGATTTATTGATACTGTTAAATACTTATACTTTGGATAAAGATTATCTTGCAAAAGCCGCTACCAGCTTGCGCTGTAGCGATGCAGTAAAGTTTGCAAAATACCTGCCAGCAACCGAAGATAGTGTTGAAAGCAAGCTCATCATAAAAGAAATTATTGTATGGCTCAACAAAAAAACAGTAACTGCCGGTAGTGCAATTACTAAACAAATATGATAGCAGATTATTTTAAAAATATAAGCTTTGCAATGCCGCAATTGTTGTTGCTGCTATTGATAATTCCTGTTTTTATCTATTGGTATGTAAAGCATAATAACCGGCAGCAGGGAAGCCTTAAAGTATCGTCTGCAAAAAACTTTGCGGGCCTATCTTCCTGGATAAATATTTACCGGTATATACCATTTGTACTAAGATTATTGACACTTACACTTTTTATAATTGCCATGGCAAGGCCCCAAAATAAAACGGATGAGCAGCAAACAGAAGGTAATGGAGTAGATATTATATTGTGCCTTGATGTAAGCGGTAGCATGACGGCACAGGATTTTACGCCCAACCGTATGGAAGCTGCCAAAAAAGTTGCTATCGATTTTATAAATAGCCGCATTACTGATCGTATTGGTATTGTAATATTTTCCGGAGAAAGTTTTACCCAATGCCCTATTACTACAGATAAACCTGTACTTATTGCTGCTGTTGAAAATATTCATAATGGATTGCTGGAAGATGGTACTTCTATAGGCGATGGGCTTGCTACAAGTGTAGATAGATTGCGTAGTAGTAAAAGTAAAAGCAAGGTGGTAATATTACTTACAGATGGTGAAAACAACGGTGGGCTGATTGGCCCGGCCAATGCCAAAGAAATTGCCAAAGCTTTTGGAGTAAAGGTTTATACTATTGGCGTAGGTACTGATGGTTATGCACCTTTTCCTATAAAAACGCCATTGGGCGTTGTAATTCAACAGCAAAAAGTAACTATCGATGAAAAGTTACTTACCGAAATAGCCAACGAAACAGGAGCCAGATATTTTAGGGCAAAGGATAACGCAGGGCTTCAAAATATTTATGCTTCTATTGATAGCCTCGAAAAATCGAAAGTTACCATCACCCAATTTACCAGATATACCGAACGGTTTTTCCCTTTTGTTTTGCTTGGCCTTTTACTGCTTTTGCTGGAAATGATTTTGCGGTTTACCGTGCTAAAGAAGTTTCCATAATTAAAATACGGCTGCATTAATTGTCCATATTTTGAGATGGATGTTGAAGTTGCTATTTTACTTTGGAGTATTTCAACTTTACAATACTTGCAGCCTTTACCTATCTTGCATATAATGAAAGCAACAGTTTATAAAAGTACCGGTAGCTGGTACATTGTTCAAAATGAAGCAGGGGAAGTTTTTAATGCCCGTATGTTGGGTAAATTTAAAATAGATGGACTTACCAGTACCAATCCAATTGCAGTGGGTGATGAGGTAGAGATTGAAATGGAAAACGAATTAGAAAGTGGCGTTACTATTACAGCCATCAGCAATAGAAAAAATTACATCAACCGATCGTCTCCTGCCAATAAACATAAGCACCATATCATTGCTTCAAATCTTGATCAGTCGTTGCTATTTGCCACTTTAAAAGAGCCAAAAACATCTCAGGGGTTTATAGATAGATTTTTAATTGCCTCCGAAGCTTTTCATATTCCTTCCATTGTAGTTTTTAATAAAGCAGATTTATACAAAGAAAAAGAGATGGAAAGGCTTGCAGAATTACAGGCAATGTACGAGGCTATTGGCTATAAGGTAATTGCCATGAGTTTGCAGAATGGCTTAGGTGTATCTACAGTACAAAGCTTGTTGAAAAATAAAGTAACCTTGCTCAGCGGCCATTCTGGTGTAGGTAAATCTTCTTTTATTAATAAGATTTTTCCCGAAATGTCTTTAAAAACACAAATTGTAAGTGGCTGGAGTGGCAAAGGGCTGCACACTACTACTTTTGCCGAAATGTTTAATATACCAGGCGGGGGAAAAATTATAGATACCCCCGGCATAAGAGAATTGGGCCTCGTAGATATTAGTAAACAAGAACTGTCACATTATTTTCCGGAAATGAGGGCATTAATGAATGAATGCCAGTTTAATAATTGTATGCACACCAATGAGCCTGGCTGTGCTATTAAGCAGGCCGTTAACGAGGGTATTATTCATACAGACAGGTATGTAAGTTACCTTACCATTCAAGATAGTATTCTAGATAAAACGTATTGATTAGTAAGCCTTTCGCTCAAGAAAATGCGCAATTTCCATTACAGCATTGTTTTGTTGCTGTACCAGTTTTCCTTTTTTGGGGATAATGCTCATATTGGTTTGCGGAAGAATAGATACACCATTAAAGATGTTGTAGTGTAACGTAAGTAAATGGTTTTTATATTGAAAATCCCACTCCAAAATTTCAGCGTCATCTACCTGGTTAAGAAAGTTAACTTGTAATTCTGCAGCTAATGTATCTGCAATAGCATAAAATTTAGAAATGCCACAATTGTCGTCAATTACAGCTTCTGTATTTCCTTGTTTGGTAATTAAGTGGTAGCACATAAAAATAAGGGTTTGGTTGTATTTAAATTATTTTCAAAAGGGTATCAATACTATTGGTTTACTGCTGTTGATTTGTAGTTGTTTTTTACGGCGTTGGCGTATAGCTTTTTCTTCCACCTTTATATTTAGATTTTGCACTTGCCTTCATTGCCTTTTCATCTCCTGCTGCCAGTTTTTCTGCACCTACATTTCTACCATTGGTTGGGCATCCGTATTTTTCACTTTTTTTAAAAAGCGAACAGGAACTAAGCATAAATAAAACAATAGTTACAGCAAATATTTTTTTCATCTGTTAAAGATAAATTTTTAATGAAATGTAAATCCTCCTTTTCTTAAAAAGATGTCAAACAATCATCTGCTGTATTCATTATCCCCTTTGTCAAATTTTTTTTATCCTCAAAAATAATTTATTCACCCTCCTTTAAAGATTGGATGGAGCAAACCATCCACTATACATAAGATAGTTATTGGCTATTCTGTTTATTTCTCCATTGATCAATTCCTGTGAAATATCTTTTACTTTTTTTGCAGGTACACCTGCATAAATACAACCTGCCTCTATTACTGTATTTTCCAGCACTACTGCACCTGCTGCAATAATACAGTTACTGCCAACTCTTACATTATCCATCACAATTGCACCCATTCCTATTAGCACGTCGTTCTCTATAACGCATCCATGTACTATTGCATTGTGTCCAATGCTAACATTATTTCCAATAATGGTTTTTGTTTTCTGGTAAGTACAATGAATAACAGCCCCATCCTGTACATTTACCTTGTTGCCGAGTTGTATGCTGTTAACATCGCCCCTTATTACGGCATTAAACCATACACTACAGTCGTTACCCATTTTTACATCTCCTACAATGGTAGCATTGGGCGCTATGAAACAATTGGCTCCCCATTGTGGATAAATTCCTTTTACCGGAAGAATTACTGGCATAATTTGTTTTGTTTTTAGAAATTATTATTAAAGTTTAATGTTTCGTTTTTATTTGGGTGAATTACATTTGACCAAGCGCCAAACAATTGGTAAGGTCACCAACCACGCCGTAGCCTCTGTAGGTGTACCCACCGGCCAAAATCGGGCGCTACAAAGTTTAGTGTATCGTTTATACGTTGATTCTTAGTTTTACTGTAGGTTTTTCAATCATCTATGTTTAATCATCTTCGCTTCAATATACAAAAACTCATTAAACACTTAAAGAATCTAACCCTAATTTAATAGTATTTTTACACCAGTCTTTATAATTGTTCATTAATAACTTTTTACAGTAAGTAATTTTTCATGACTAACCGCCAATTATTCCTTAACCATGTAGGCCAAACCTCCGAGGCTCCTTTAGCATTAGAAATTGTAAAAGCGCAGGGTAGTAAAATGTATGGTGCAGATGGAAAAGAATATATAGATTTAATTGCCGGTATTAGCGTATGCAATATAGGCCATTGTCATCCCAAGGTTACTGAAGCCATCAAAAATCAACTGGATAATTACCTCCATATTATGGTTTATGGCGAGTTGGTAGAAAGTCCGCAGGTGCAATATGCAAAAAAGTTGACTGAACTTTTACCCTCAACCCTTAATGCTGTATTTTTTACTGCAAGTGGCAGCGAAGCTACAGAAGGCGCCATGAAATTGGCTAAAAGATTTACAGGACGAACACAAATTGTTTCTTTTAAAAATAGCTACCATGGCAGCACACAGGGTGCTTTAAGTATTATGGGCGATGAGTATTGGCGCAATGCCTTTAGACCATTATTGCCAGGTACAAAGCAACTTAATTACAATTCATTTACTGATTTACAGCACATTACAACGCAAACTGCTTGCGTAGTTGCAGAAACCATACAGGCAGAAGCAGGTGTTTTAAAACCCCAAAACAATTGGTTGCTTGCACTAAGAAACCGCTGTACCCAAACGGGTACTTTATTGGTACTTGACGAAATACAATGTGGTTTTGGCCGCAATGGAACTTTGTGGGCTTTTCAACAATTTGGCGTAGTGCCAGATATACTTTTATTGGGCAAAGCGTTGGGTGGTGGTATGCCGCTTGGTGCTTTTGTTGCTGATAAAAAATTGATGGATTCATTGAGTCATCATCCTGTATTAGGGCATATCAATACTTTTGGTGGCCACCCGGTTTGTTGCACAGCCGGCCTTGCTGCAATAGGTGTTTTGTTGGATGAAAATTTAATGGCTTCAATTCCTGCAAAAGAAAAACTTTTTATTTCATTGCTTATACACCCTCATATAAAAGCAGTAAGAAGCGCCGGGTTAATGCTGGCAGTTGAGTTTGAAAACTATGATACAAATAAAAAAATTATAGATCAACTCATTGAAGAAGGCGTTTTTACAGATTGGTTTTTATTTGCCAGTAATTGCCTGCGTATTGTGCCGCCATTGGTAATTACCGAAGCTGAAATTACCAAAGCATGTACTGCTTTAATTAAAATTCTTAATACGATATAATAATTCCAAAGAAATGCTGCTAAAGCAGGAATAAAAATATACGCTGTTTGCTGGCAGTTTCAGTCTATAGCTACCTGTCTTATCAAATTAAAGAGAATTTTTCCCCAATAAAAATTCTCTATTAAATGTTGGAAACAAATCCAGTTATTGGACAATTTAAGCGATTGTCAATCGTTATCTATATATTATTCAATATCAATTTTATTTGTTTATTTATGGGAGCGTATAAAATATTTATTATAGAAGATGACCCATGGTATGGAGAAATTTTAGAATACCACCTTTCCCTAAATGAAGATTATGTGATTACCCGCTTTGAAACAGGTAAGGAATGCCTGGCTAATTTGTATAAAAAACCAGATCTCATATCCATAGATTTTTCTCTGCCAGACTATAAAGGCGATAAGCTGTATCAAAAAATTAAAGAAACGGATGATAGCATTCCTGTAATAGTAATTAGCGGGCAGGAAGAAATTGCAGTGGCTGTAAACTTACTAAAAATGGGTGTTACAGATTACCTGATTAAAGATGAGAATACAAAGGATATGCTTTGGAATGCAGTAATGAGGATAAGGAAAATGGGTAGTCTTAAAAAAGAAGTAGAGCACCTGAAAGAAGAACTTGGGCAAAAATTTTCATACGAAAAAAGCATCAAAGGCCAAAGTCCGGCATTGCAAAAAATATTTGCTTTAATGGAAAAGGCTACTAAAACCAATATTAATGTATCTATCACCGGCGAAACTGGTACAGGTAAAGAAGTGGTTTCAAAGGCCATTCATTACAATAGCGACAGAAAGAAAAAGCCTTTTGTAGCGGTAAATATGGCCGCTATACCAAAAGAATTAATTGAGAGCGAATTGTTTGGCCACGAAAAGGGAGCTTTTACCGGCGCTGTAGCCAGAAAAGCCGGCAAGTTTGAAGAAGCCAATGGAGGTACTATTTTTTTAGATGAAATAGCTGAACTCGACCTTAGCCTGCAAAGTAAAATTTTACGGGTATTACAGGAGAGAGAAATAGTAAGGGTAGGTGGAAATGAACGGGTAAAAATAGATATGCGCCTGATAGTAGCTACTCACCGCAACCTGGCTGATGAAGTAAAGAAGGGCAATTTTAGAGAGGATTTATATTATCGTATTATAGGTTTGCCAATTGAACTGCCACCGCTTAGAGATAGAGGTAGTGATGTATTAATACTGGCAAAGTTTTTTGTTGATGAATTTGCAAAAGATAACAAGTTACCCGCTTTTACTATTGCAATAAATGCAAAAGATAAGTTGATGCAGTATCATTTTCCGGGTAATATACGTGAGCTGAAAGCCATGATGGACCTGGCTTGTGTAATGAGTAACGATAATGAAATAAGGGCAGAAGATATTTCCTACACATCTACCAGAGAAGATGAACTATTTTCTTTGCAGCAAAAAACATTACGACAATATACCTGTGATATAATAAAACATTTCTTAAAAAAATATGATGACGATGTGTTGATGGTGGCTGAAAAATTAGACATTGGAAAATCTACTATTTACAAAATGATTCAGCAAAAAGAAATAGTTATTTAAAATTTTTAACTGGTGTTGAATTGTATATAATTCTATTGTTTACAAAAATAGCCATCATAATATAATTGTTTGCAGATTTACTATAAAAGCACAAAACATTAAATCTATCATGTAAGGTTTTACAAAATGAGCAAAAAAAATTTTACTTTCAGCACCCTGCAATTCGAAAGAATTTTTCCTTTTTATTTATTGCTCAATGAGCAGTTGCGTATAATTTCTTTTGGTAAATCTGCTG
>JBBQTZ010000027.1:0-29743 GCA_038234405.1 Chitinophagales bacterium | reverse complement strand
TTAATAATTAATAATTATTAATTATTAATTATCTGATAAAATACAACTGCTTGTAGGCTTTTATCTCTAGCCTTCTTAAACCATCTTTACTCATTTTCAACCTACTTGCAATCTACTTTCAAACTATTTCCAATCAACTTTCTATCTAATTTCAATCAACATTCAATCTGTTTTCAATCAACTTTCAATCAATTTCTACCTCAATTTGACCTTAGTTTCTCCATTTATTATAGAATACTGATATTTGCAGCTAAAGCTGTTTATTAAATAGCTAAACGCACACCAAAAATTATGACGGAAATTTTAATACTACTGGTACTTATTTTAGTAAATGCACTATTTGTAATGAGTGAAATTGCATTGGTAAGTGCTAGAAAGGGGCGGCTGGAAGGATTGAGTAATAAGGGAGATTATAAAGCCAAAACAGCACTTGATTTAGCAGAAAATCCCGAGAAATTTTTATCCACTGCTCAAATTGGCATTACACTAATTTCAATTTTAACCGGTGTTTATTCTGGCGAAAAATTCAGTAAAGATCTTGAACCTGTTATTGCAGATATTGCATTTTTAGAACCTTATGCTGCTACATTATCGACAGTACTGATTGTAATAATGGTTACTTTTTTATCAATAGTTTTTGGGGAACTGATACCCAAAAGATTTGGCTTATTAAGGGCAGAAAAAATTGCCCGACTTGTGGCAGGGCCAATGAATATATTATCTTCCATTGCCTACCCTATTGTTTGGTTGCTTAATACCATTACAAATAATATTTTTAAGATCTTTAAATTAAAAGTTGCTACCGATAATGCCGTTACAGAAGAAGAAATAAAGGCGATGATTACTGAGGGTAGTGAAAATGGCACTATCGAAGAAGAAGAAAAAGAAATAATTGAACGGGTATTTCACTTAGGCGATAGAAAAATTACCGCCCTAATGACCCATCGTACAGAAATTGTTTGGTTTGATTTAGAAGATACTGTACAAACCATCATTGATAATGAAGAAGGTATAATTTACTCTACCTACCCTGTTTGCGACAAAACAGTTGATGATATAAAGGGCATTATTTACATAAAAGATCTACTAAAAGCCAATGCTGCTACCAAATTGAAAGAGCTTGCTAAACCTGCCCTGTTTGTACCAGAAAATAATAGTCCTTACCAAATGCTGGAAAAAATTAAGAGCACTAAAATACACAGTGGTTTTATTGTAAATGAATATGGCACTTTAGAAGGAATGATTACCCTGAATGATATACTGGAAGCTATTGTAGGCGATGTACCACAAACCGGCCAGGAGGAATATGAAATTACAGAGCGCAGCGATGGTACTTTTTTAGTAGATGCACAAATTACTTTTTACGACTTTTTAAGCCGCTTCGGAAAAACCGAATGGATGAATGAAGCAGAGCACCAGTTTGATACCATTGCAGGCTTTGTATTGCATGAGCTGGAACGCATTCCTTCAACCGGTGATAGTTTTGATTGGCGTGGCTTTAATTTTGAAATAATTGATATGGATGGTCAGCGGATTGATAAACTGTTGGTTACCATCCCCGAAGATGTAAGGGAAAATATGGAAGAGGAATAAATCATTTAGCCCGAATTTTCAAATTGAAAACCTTATTACGATTTCAACCGAAAAAAGCTGGGTTTAATTCAAAATTTATCTATACTATATTTATTAAAAAGGCTGCTCTGTAGAGCAGCCTTTTTAATAAATGAATACATTGGTTTTATTTATTTTATTTCCCGCTGCATTGGATTGATGTTTCCTGATGCACTGCCTCTGCTACCTCTGCCTCCGGCACCGCCTGCCCTTGTTTTAAAAAACTGAAATTTACTAGGTGTTGCTACAGCAGGCCATACATTATTGCTCTCGTTAATATCGGCTGTTTCTCTCATTGGATCTAATTTTATAGAAACAACTTCCTGCTCTTTTAAAAATGATTTGGTTACTTTATTTTCATTCTTTCTCCAAACTTGTACAGGTATTCTATCTATTTCGGTGCTGCCATCTTTAAAAGTCCATTCTATAATAATTGGCATTACCAAACCACCTTTGTTGCTAAAAGTAATTTCGTACATATTTTTATTACCTGCAATACTCATTTTTTCCTGATTGGTAAAAGTATCTACTGCCAAACCAGCAGGTATGGTAACGCTTTTTTCTGACGAATCAATTTTAGCTATACCTCTTGCATACCTCCAATAAAAATCACGTAATGAAGTATCTGCATCAGTAGCAAATACTATTTTCTTATCTTCTCTATTGCGGATTTTGGCAATATCTTCAAACGTATTTAGCATTGGCTTAGCAAGTATTTGCTTTACTGTAGTTGCACCGGATACCTTAGGGTTTTCACCCTCTAAAGTAAGGTTGGCCCATCTTACTGTATCTATCGAAATATCACATGGGTCGGTATTGTAAAACCATCCACGCCAAAACCAGTCAAGGTCTTCACCGCTTGCATCTTCCATTGTTCTAAATAAATCTGCTGGTGTTGGATGTTTAAATGCCCAGCGCCTTGCGTATTGTTTAAAAGAAAAATCAAACAGGTTGCGGCCAATAATGGTTTCTCTTAAAATATTTAAACCGGTGGCAGGTTTGGTGTAAGCATTGGGGCCAAATTGTGCAATGTTTTCACTGTTGGTCATGATGGGCTCCAATTGATCTTTTGGCAACTTCATGTAATCAACAATTTTATAGGCCGGGCCGCCAGATGTAGGAAATTTATTATCCCATAATTCCTCAGTTAAATATTGCGTAAATGTATTTAAACCTTCATCCATCCAACTCCATTGCCTCTCGTCGCTGTTTATAATCATCGGAAAAAAGTTGTGACCTACTTCATGAATTACTACACCTAGCATACCATACTTAGTAGCCTCACTGTACGTACCATCTTTTTCGCAACGGCCATAGTTAAAGCAAATCATTGGATACTCCATGCCATTGGCAGCCTCCAAACTTTGAGCTACAGGATATGGATAAGGAATAGTAAATTTTGAATACGATTTAATGGTGTGTGCCACAGCCTTTGTGCTGTATTTACGGTACAAATTGTATGCTTCTTTACCATAAGCACTCATGCACATTACCTTTTTACCTTCAACTTTTATTGGCATTGCATCAAACACAAACTTACGGCTGCTACCCCATGCAAAATCACGTACCATATCTGCTTTAAATATCCAGGTATTTTTTTTGGTAGATTTTTGTTTTTCTCTTGCAGTTGCTTCTTCAAGTGTTACAATTTCTACTACATCATTAGCAGTTTGTGCTTTTTGCCAGCGTGCAAGTTGCGCAGGAGTAAGCACCTGCTGGTAATTCT
This sequence comes from Chitinophagales bacterium, assembly GCA_038234405.1. Classification (GTDB taxonomy): domain Bacteria; phylum Bacteroidota; class Bacteroidia; order Chitinophagales; family Chitinophagaceae; genus Ferruginibacter. The sequence continues at coordinate 26,406 of JBBQTZ010000027.1, read as the reverse complement.
GGCATTCTCCGGTTGACATTACAACATGATCTGAAGGAACCGTCATAGCAACTTTAAAATTACCAAACGTTAATGTAAACTCGCCCGAGCCGGCAAATTGGTGATTCTGCCATCCTTGAAAGTCGCTGTACACACACAAACGTGGATACCATTGTGTAATAGTGTACAAATCATTCCCATCTCCCGGAAAAAATTCATATCCGCCACGGCCACCATATTTCATACGATCACTGATAAAATAATTCCATTCTACTTTTAAAATATATTGCTGACCAGGTTTTAAAGGCTGCAGTAAATCTATCCGCATCATCGTTTTGTTAATAGTATATTCCAAAGCTTTGCCAACACCATCTGTTACCTTTAAGATATTGTCACCATATTCCTTGTCTTTTTTTCCTGAAAGGCGCAGTAACTCATCTTGAGTTACAGATTTTGGCATATAACTACTGCTTTGATAGCCAGCGTTATTAGTGCTGCTATGCTCGTTTTCGTCTAGTTGCAGCCACAGGTAGCTAAGTACATCTGGAGAATTATTAAAGTAAGTAATTGTTTCTTTACCGTTTAATTTACGGTTGGGCTCGTCTAGTTCGCAAACTATATCATAATCTGCCCGTTGCTGCCAATATTTTGGCCCCGGTGCGCCACTTGCAGTACGGTACTCATTGGGAGTGGGCAAAATGGTACCCAACTGTTCAAAACGGTTGCCATGGTTGCTACCGGGGTTGTTTCGTATATCTTGTGCATACAAACAAACCGAACACAAAAACAGCGCAAATACAAATGCAATTTTTCTCATGGTATTGATTTTGGTTGATAGATTAAAAAAATAAAATAATTCCACACTGCCTTTTTTTGCAGTGCAGTCACTCTTATAAAAACTCTATAATATTAAACACCTTCACTATTTATATTAATAAATTTGAGATTTTATAATTAAGCCATAGTAGATTTTCAACTGTAAAATCTCCGTTTAAAATAAGCCTCCTATCCTTTCTGCGGCCATTTGTAAAGCTAGTACAAATGCAAGGGCTGATAATCCAATCGTCCACCACTGCTGCCGCAATTTTAATTTATTTACCACAACATAACTAAGTGCCAATATTAATACAACTACTGCAATTTGACCAACCTCCAGCCCAACATTAAAGCTAACTAGTGGCAAGGCAATACCCTGCTTTTTAGATAACATAAAACGAATACTATTGGCAAAGCCCATTCCGTGTATTAATCCAAATAAGAGCGCCAGCAAATAATTCCAATGCAACGTACTTTTATCAACTTTTGCAACAGTAAAATTGTAAATGGCTGTTAATAAAATAGTACAGGGTATTAAAAACTCTACCCATTGCTGATTAAACCTGATAACATCATTTACACTTAAAGCAAGCGTAAGCGAATGACCAATGGTAAAGGCTGTAATCAACACCAATAATTGCCGCCAGTTTTGTATTAGATAAATGGAGGCCAGTGCAACTACAAACAGAATATGATCTAATGCATCTACACTAATAATGTGGTGCCAGCCCGTACTAAAATATAAATAAAAGTCATCCACAGTTTTTTAATGATATTGTAAATATTTACTAAAATTTGCCTTAGTTAACCGCCGCAAATTGAAAGTTGTTTTTTTTCAGCTTTTGTAGTTTACATCGTAATGAAATTTTCAAAGTCAATACAGATGAGTGTTTCAGGTAATTTTTTGGTTAAAAAACAGTAAACTATTTTCAGGTCAAAAAATATTCTTACTAGCTTATATGTTCAGCAGTTAAAAGCTGAAATAGATTTTAACCTGCAAAATTTGAATTAATTCAAATACCTAAGGTTAATTTTGCATCAAATATCTTTAAATAAATAATTTTTCACACTTACATTTTGTAAATGGTATCAATATTATATAAATGGTTGATGGTTTCAGGCGTTCTGTTTTATACGCAACTTAATAGCTATAACACGCCAAAAGATACCCATCCCATATTTGTGAGCGTAACGGAAATTGAGCACAATGCGGCGCAGAAAACGTTGGAAATCAGTTGTAAATTATTTACAGACGATTTTGAAAAAACACTTAGGATGAATAGCAAAGAAAAGGTGGATTTGGTAAACCCTCCTATAAAAAAGCAAATGGACTTGTTGGTGAACAACTACATTCAGCAGCATTTAAACCTGCAAGCCGATGGCAAAAAACTAGTGTTGCAATATGTAGGCTATGAGCAGCAGGAAGAAGGTATTGTTAGTTTTTTTCAAGCCAATAACATAAGCAGCTTAAAAAAACTTGATGTTACCAACAACCTGCTGTACGAGTATACATCTGAGCAATTGGGCATTGTACATGTAACAGTTAATGGCAATAGAAAAAGCTACAAACTTTCTAACCCGGATGCATTGGCTAGTTTTAATTTTTAAAACTGCAAATGCCTTACAGTTAACCCATCATTGATTAATTGTTTGAGTGAATCTATGCCAATTTTTAGGTGGCGTTCTACAAAGAGCAATTATTTATGACAGGCCACCCCGCAATTTTCCCATTATTTTAAAGTTGTATTTAATACAAATTTTTTAGCCTCCACAGCAGGTTTCGCTATAAGCTGGATAACCACATCGCTGCTGATTTTTCCCATTTTAAAAGATTGCTCTGCTTTTTTTGTATTACTCCTTTATCATGACTTTACTATTCAAATTGATCACCTTTGTAAAGTGCAAGGATTTAATATTTCCTAAATTTTTCTGTAAGGCATAAGCCAATTTATCTTCATTTAAACCATATTGAACTGCCTTACTTAAAAGGCTGACTATGGATTCTGAATAAGATTTTCCTTTCATTTTTTCTGTATAAATATAAGTTTCTGATTCATTTTCAAGTGGAAGCTAGGCTTCATACTCACCCTCTACCTTTAAATCTCAATTAAGGCAATCACCAAAAAAGCAAACATTATGAACCACGATTTAATGAAGCAAAAAATTACAACTTATATTAAAACTGCCTGGCAGTGGCACCAAACTGGCAATGGCCCGTTAACAGAAGGTGCAGGATTACAAATGACCGATTTAGAAGAAGAAATTCTAACTGGCTATGGCTTACCGTACCTGGCATTTCAATATACCGAACTATTGCAGTTTGAAGGTTTTTCGAAAAGAAATATTGAAAAAAGGGCTGCCAGTTTGATGGAAAAATTAAGGCAGGCTGCTACCGATTATTTATTATCTCCCATAGAAAAAGATGAAATAGTTTTGCAACAATCAAAAGCAAAGCTACAAGATGCTGTTGAAGTTTTACCGTTGATTGGCATAAGCACAGCTCCATACAATCTCTTTTTATACTACGATTTTTATTTAAAAAACATTGTAAATGAACAAGTTTTACTGCAACATTTAAAGCAGGCTGAAGTATTGGACAAAAAGGAGGAAACGAGGATTCCATTTACTTATGAAATGTTGCAAAATGGTAATCATACCAAAAGATTGATGCAGGCCGGCATTCCATATTTGAAAGAGTACCAGCAATATTTAAAATACTTATCCACTAATCAAACATGGGATATTGGTTTTAGAAAAAATGAAACCAAGTTAAAGGAAGTGCTCAAAGATACAATAGAGTTAAGCCATTTTTTTGTGACTTACCTGTGGGCACAAAGTGAGGATATAGCTGTGATGGAAATACTGGCACCTCTCAATAAAAATTGTGCAAGGCTACGAATTTGGTGTACCGCCGAAATGATTATTCAGATATTGCGCCATGCCAGGTATTATTCTTTGGCGGTACCTGCTATGTATGTTTTAAAACCGCAGTATTTAAACAATGGCGAAATGCACCTACGGCTAAAAGAGGCCAACAATAAGAATATAGAAATTGAACATGTTCTAATTGGGCTTGAACGGGATAAACATGTACGAAACAGCATTCCTTATTTTTTGGTAAACTATTTAAAACCCATAGGTGGTAATTCGGCAAAACTAGAGCCGGGACAAATAGATGACTATCCATTTTGAAAGAACTTTAAACTTGATTAAAAGCCACTAAAAAATTTATCTATGTTAATAGGATATCGAAACTTAAAGAAAATTTTGGATGAAACCATTGAAAAAGAATATGACCCTGAGGGGATAGGGCCTATGTGCCATTACATAAAACGTGTTGCAATTGGCAAATTCCGGTTGACCGATTTTCTAAATACTTGTGGTGACTATTGCGACTCTTATATAGCCATTAAATACTATAAAGCAAGCTTGTTAATTCAACCAATTCAAAAAGGGGTGAATGTTAAGCTGGCTAAGGCTTACATTGCCAATCACTGTTATAAAGCGGCACTAAAATGCATTGACGAAGCAATAAGAATTGATTTGGATTTAAGAATTACCAAAAACAACATATCGCATCTCGAATTAAGACAAACCATTTTAATTAGGCTAAAGAAATTTTCAGAAGCGATGTTACTCTTTGAACGGATTGACACATTGCATCCTGAAAAAAGCAGCATAGCCTATCTAAACAGAGGCATTGTTTTAGTTGAAATGGGGTTATGTGAAAGGGCTTTGGAAAGTTTACAAAAAGCAAATGAAATTGACTCCACCAATAAAGACATATTGTATAACCTTGCCAGGATATATAATTTTTATTTAAAGGATAAAGTATTGGCTAAAAAATATACTGATTTATTAAGCCCTGATTATTGGGGCTATTAACAAGTTTAAACGCTAAAATTAATTTATGGAAATAGGATATAAAGATTTAAAGAAAATAATTACTGAAACTGTAAAAGAACGAAGTAAACTTAGACCTGATGTGCAAATTTACAAGCAGGTGGAATTTGTAGTAAATGGACGATTGAATATACCAACCTTGTTAATTGATTGTGGTGATTACTGCAGCTATGAAAATTATTATGAAGCAATCGATTATTATAAAGCAAGTTTGTTGCTCAATCCAAAGCAAAATAATTTATGGGGGAGAATGGCTGACAATTATCATCGTATTGGTTGCAATAAAAAGGCTCTAAAGTGCATAGAAAAAGCATTAAAAATTAATGATCAGCGTGTTGATCATCTGGAGTTGAAGCAATCAATTCTGATTGGTTTAAGAAGATTCTCACAGGCCTTGTTTTTATTTGAGCAGATTGATAAACTAAACCCTGCAAGTAGCATTGCTTATAGTAACAGAGGAAGAGCATTTATTGAATTGGGATTTTATGATAAAGCCGTTACCAGCTTGTTAAAGGCTATGGAACTTGATCCCAAAGACAGAGAGATACCCTTTTATCTTGAAAAAATTTATCGCTTTCATATTTTGGATGAGGCTTTGGCTGATAAATACAATGCTTTATGGGAGAGTATTTAAAATTTTGTATTACATAAAAAAATAACTTTATAAATAAATAAACCTTTAACTAAAATTAAAAATTGAAACAATGGCAAACAAAGTTGAAAATCCATGGACAGGGATGAATGGACCGAATTATTACACTGAAAATGACAAGAAAATAATTGAAGCATTTAATGAAAAGACCGAAGAGGCGTTTAAAGAATTTTGTAAAAAAGGAAACCCACATTTTATAGATATAGATCTTTTGCCAGAACCTTATATGGGTAACCCGAAAGCAAATATCATTTTACTTTATAGCAATCCAGGAATTTCTAGTAGTAAAACTGAAAAGAATGAGCATAAAGTCGAAAAATTTAAAAGTTTTTTAATAAAAAACTTAACTCATGAACCCGTTGAATATCCATATTATTATCTTAATCCTGATTTCGAAGAAACCGCTGGCGGTGTCTGGATTATGGACAGGATTCGAGAAATATTTGAGATATTACTGGATGAAATTAAAGATAAAAGAAAGGTGCAATTGTTATTATCAAATAATTTTTTTACACTACAATTACATCCATTTCATTCAAGAGAATTTCAACCAATAAATAACTCTTTTTCTATGGATGCCTACACAATTCAATTATTTATGGATGCGATTGAAAGAGTAGAAAAAGAGGAAGCTTTAATGATTTGTACAAGATCTTATGTAGAATGGAACAAAGTATATCAAAAAAAAGAAGGCACTAAAAAAAATTTAGAAGATATCCCAAATTTTATCCGGACAAAAAATGCAAGAAGTCCTTACTTAACATTAGGTAATTTGGGAGAAGCGAATTTCAATAAACTAATTGCTAAACTCAAAAAATCCCTTTAACCATTTCCTCAATCTCTTTCCTCAATCCAGCAGGCTCAATTACTTTTATTGAGCCTGCATAGGATAACAGTAATTGCTTCAACTCTAAGTTTATAATTAAGTTATACTGCATCAGCACGCTGCCATCTTTAAAGGTCTTAATAGTTTGTTGAGGATGATGCAGGGGCTGTGTGTTAAAATAAGCCGCCTGTAGTGGAGCTACTTTAAGCTTTATGGTTACGGGTTTATCTTCCTGCTTTCTGTTGATGCCAATTACATGCTGAAAGTATTGTTCAGGCTCAAAGCTGCTGTTGGGCTTAAAAGGTTGGGAGGAATTTTTTAAGTTGATAATGCGGTCAAGGGCAAAAGTGGTTATCCCTTTTTTTTCGTCAATCAAACACAGTACATACCAACGGTTTCGGTATTCTTTCAATAAATAAGGATGAATAATAAAGTCTCGCTGCTCATCCGCAATAAACCTTTTGTAAGTTATTTTTAACACCGCTTCGTTCTTTATCGCCTCATAAATTGGGTCAAAGTATTGGTAGCCCGCTGTATTTTCATTTGTTTCAAACTGAATAAAACTCCTCGTAGTACTATCATTCAGTCTTTTCTCCTGTTTGAGTTTTAGTACAATATCCTGCAAACTTTTAGAAACAGAAAAGGTCTTCATGGCCGTAATAATATCTACCACCTCTTGTAATAACAGTAGTTCATCTATATCAAACGGAATCTTATCAATAGAAAAATTTGCATCTTCATAAAACCAAACTGTTCTTTTCCCAATCTTGCGTTTTTCTATGGGCGCTTTGTACATTTTTTTAAAATGTTGAATGTCGTCCCAAACTGTTCTTTTATCAAGAGAATCTAATTCTAATTCCTCAATTAATGCCTCCTTCATTTCATCCAAAGTAAGCGGATCCATTCCATTACGTAAGTATTCATTCAGCTTTACTTTTCTTTTATCAAAATTTTTACTCTTAGGCATACAACTGCACTTAAATAGAATGATGAAGGGTAAGTATTTTTTTGACAACCACTGCTGTACACGCCATCAGGGGATTGTTTTTAAAACTGCAAATGCCTTACCGTTAACCCATCATTGATTAATTGTTTGAGTGAATCTATGCCAATTTTTAGGTGGCGTTCTACAAAGAGCGTTGTTACGGCTTTGTCACTTGCCTCTGTTTTTACGCCTTCTGGCACCATGGGGCTATCGCTCACTAACAGTAGCGCTCCAGTAGAAATTTTGTTATAAAAACCTACCGTAAATATGGTAGCGGTTTCCATATCAATAGCATAAGCTCTAACTTGTTGCAGGTATTCTTTAAATATTTCATCATGCTCCCATACCCTGCGGTTGGTAGTGTACACGGTACCCGTCCAATAATCGCAGGCATAATCCCTGATGGTGGTAGAAATTGCTTTTTGTAACATAAATGCAGGTAATGCAGGTACTTCTGCCGGAAAGTAATCATTACTGGTTCCCTCGCCTCTTAATGCCGCAATGGGTAATATTAAATCTCCAATTTTATTACGTTTTTTAAGACCGCCACATTTGCCCAAAAACAATACAGCCTTTGGCCTGATGGCACTCAGCAAATCCATAATAGTAGCAGCTCCGGGGCTACCCATGCCAAAATTAATGATGGTTATATTATCTGCTGTAGCGCATTGCATGGGCCGGTCTCTGCCTACTACTTCTACGTTGTTCCAATTGGCAAACATATCTACATAATTAGAAAAATTGGTTAGCAAAATGTACTGTCCAAAATTTTCTAATTTTTCGCCTGTATATCTCGGCAACCAGTTTTCTACAATGTCTTCTTTTGTCTTCATTTAATTATTTATATGGGTTAATGAATAGCTATCACATTAATTTCGTGTTGCTATCCTTCAATGTATTTCCTTTGTTACAGTTTGGCAAAATTAAATCTTATCCCGGAGGGATGATGTAAAATGCAGATGAAGTAATTGTTAGATTACCGGTACTAACAAAAAAGGAAAATTGGTTTAACTGCCGGCAGTTAAAATAAAAATACAGTATTTTTTTAAACCATGATAAAAATAGATTACCCTGCTTATCAACCAAAAATAAAAACAAGCGAAGGAAAAGAATTTATTTTTGATGAATTACGCAAACTATGGACATTGCTAACACCTGAAGAATGGGTGAGACAAAATTTTTTGCAATACCTGCTGCAGGTAAAAAAATACCCGGCTACACTGATTGCGGTAGAGAAGGAAATTGTTTTAAACGGACTAAAAAAACGCTTCGATATTGTAGTGTATAACAGAGCAATACAACCATGGATGGTAATTGAGTGCAAAGAAATGAATGTGCCTTTAACCCAGGCTGTACTTGATCAGGTAATAAGGTATAATATGGTTTTACAATCTCAACACCTAGTAATTACTAATGGCGCCTATTGCTTTGGGGTTACTTTTACTAAAGGGCAAATGCAGGAGTTACAGCAATTGCCTGAATACTAACTTATTGGCAATCCTTTTAATTTAAACAAACATTTGGGCAATAATTCCCAATGCCAACTAAATCTTTAAAGTTTAATAAAGACGAGTACAGGAATCAAAAAGTATAAAAAAAGAAATAATAACCATACACATTTTTTCCATTTTACCGAAGCTGGTTTAAAAAATACGCCCTGTTAAAAAATAATATCAGGCACAAAAAAAGTACTGCCCTTTTAAGAACAGTACCCAATTTAATTTGCAAATATTTTAAAAACACTCACCAGGTTTTTTCGCCTTTTTTCATTTTCTCCAGTGCGGTGTTGTAATCAGTAACATCTTCACCTGCTTTAGTAGCTAAATCTTTTGCTTTGGTTTCCCATTCTATAGCCTCTTTTTGTTTGCCAGATTTGTACAATAAATTGGCGTAGGTATCTACATACATGTGATTGTTGTTGCTGGCAAACGATTTTTTACTCCATTCAAGTGCACTTTCTACACAAGCCATATCTTCACATTTTTCAAAAATTGTCCAGGCGTATGTATTCATTTGATCGGGGCTTGCATCTGCACCGTAAGCTTTCATATAGGCAACTACTGCCGGGCCAAACTCTTTCCAATCACCTATTTGCTGGGCATAGGTAATTTTAGAAAGAAGTAATACCTTATTGGCCTGTTGGGGATATTTGCTGATTAATGAATTTTGCAATGCAACCCAATCAGGCTTGGTTTCCTTAGTTTTAAAAAGCAACGGATACACCTCTTCATACAAAATAATTTGTACTATTGTTTTATCGGCTGCTCCTTCACCCAATACAGCATCTACTTTTTTTGAATTTGTAAGCATAATATTAAAGCCTTCGTCTTTGCTGGTCTTGGTAAAGTTTTTGAGCATTTCAAGATTATCTTTTGTGTAGAGGTCTTTTTGCGTTGACAGGTATTCTTTTGATACTGTTTTGGCAAACTGCATATCGTAGGCATCTGCAGCTACCATGCTCAATTTATATAAAAATGCTTCTTCTTTTTTGCCAGCTTCATATTGGCGTTTGAGAGTATAATATTGTTTCTCCGGGTTAATGGCATCTTCACCCTTTGCTATAAAAGCAGGGGCATCAGAAGAACCAACGGCACGGTGTACTATTTGTCCGTTTGGATCAAACATTAAATAAGTAGGATAAGCCCTCACTTCATATTTAGTAGCGATGGCCTGCCCTGCTGCAAACCAACTTTTAACCTCTTCATCATCATTTTTTGTAGTATCTAATTGTATTTTTAAGTTGATAAAATTTTTATTGTAAAAATCACCCACCACTTGTTGCGGAAAAATATTTTTACTCATGGCTTTACAGGGGCCGCACCAGGTAGTAAAGCAATCAACAAAAATATATTTGTTTTCAGCCTTTGCCTTGGCTAGTACCTTTTCCCAGGAGGTGTTGTGCTCAAAGTGCATACCCTTATCCTGGGCAGATACAAATACAAACAGGCTACAAAAAAGAAAAGAAAAGATGATTTTTTTCATATTAAAGTTTTTAGTTAGCTAAATTAATGAATTAAATTAAAAATCGGATAGAAGGTTTTGTATAGACAGATTTATGTAAATTATTAATTTACTGACGGCGATGACTGTATTGGCTATACATGAAATATAGAAAGAGCAGGTTAATATTTCAATTTTTAAAAACAGGCTGAGCATATAGGAAGGTTACTATTTAAACCCATATTTTACAGTTGAAAATAGCTAAATTTTAAAAATGAAAAAAGACGAAGAAATAGTAGAATCACTTAAAGCAGGAGGAGTGACAGGTACTAAATTGGGTGCATTACTTTTAAAAAAAGAGGGAGAAGATGCTTTACCTGGCATTTTAGCAGGGGCAGCAATACTTGCTACTTTTAAAGCCAATGAAAAAGCCATAAAAATGAATATGCTAATGTATGTAGAAGAAAATGGCAATATATACCATACAAAAGCAGGAGGAATTAAAAAATTTATTAGAAAAATAGAAAAGCCAAATTTTAAACTGCAACAATACTATACGTTAAAATAAGTAGGAGCGTTAAGCGAATGAGGGTTTTTGCCGGACCTAATGGTTCGGGTAAAACAACTATAATAAAAAGCCTTCAATAAAAAATTTCGTTTGGAGTACACGTAAATGCCGATGATATTGAAAGTTTACTGAAAGAATACAATGGGCTACTTTTTAGTGCCTGGCAATTAAACATACATCAAACTTTACTACTACCTATTTTCCACTCTTTTAAAGCTTGTTTAGGAAATACTTTTAAAAATGCAAGCTACCAGCACTACGTACCCATGCTGCTACATATCTACATAGTAATAAATGATCAAAAAAGATTTAACCGCCCAAGGGATGCCAGATAGGAGCGCCCGCCCGGCTGAATGCTTCGCAAGAATGAATCTTTCAGGCTGCCGGTTGGACGGGAAAAGCCCGGAACCATGCGGAGTGAAACACAGCATGGTATGGACTTGCACCAGATAGCTGGATACCAATGCTCAAAAAAGATTTACCGCTAATAGCCCCTTTTATTGTAATTATACAAAGCTTTTTTTGTTCCTCCTTTTACTGGAGTAAAAATTTTCTATTTTAATTATGAGTTTATCATAAATATTTCTACTTTTAAAATCTATTACAATTTTTTACAAATTACCACTGCCAAAAAACCACCAGAAATAAATTTTTTTAACCCATCATATTATGTGGTGGCTATTTGCTTTACTAAAAGCTTAGCTACTCATTGTATAAATTTATTTTTATGGCAAAAAAGCTAATTGTAAATGGTAATGTAAACAATGGAATTGCAACCGCTCCGGCATTTGATTCGTTTGCAAATTTTGACTTATCCAAATCGGTGCAGGTAAGCAGTAACCGCAGCATCGCCAACCGGCAAGAACTGCTTATTGACAGCGAACATGATGTGGTAGAACTGCAGTTTGAAGACAATAGTACCTGGATTGGTAATGCACAGGAATTTCAAGAAATTTTTGACCTTACCGACAAGCGGAGTATGGACGATGATGAGGATACTTTGGAGATACCCCTGTCGCTTTCTGTGGCTAACGAACGGGGTGTACTCCAGGATGTGGCGGTGAGTGTATTTAATCTTTTTAAAAGAAAAACCGGCGCTATAGTTCACTTTGCGGTGCATGAAATTGCAACAAAACTAGAAGATAAAGTGCAGCCTCAGCCGGGTTTATTTTACCTGGATTATAATTTTAGAAAAACTTCGGCTACCTCTTTTAAAAATAACAATAAACCTTACCTGCTATTTATACATGGTACCAACTCTGCTACCGAAGGTGCTTTTGGAGAATTGATCAATAATAAGGCAGGTGGCTTGTGGGATTTTATTACCAGCACTTATGGGGAAAATATATTGGCATTTGATCATAAAACGCTTACCCAATCTGCCTTACTAAATGCTCAGCAATTACTGGAGTTGCTGCCTGCCAACAGTACCTTTCACTTAATTACCCATAGCCGTGGGGGCCTTGTTGGCGATATTATTGCAAGAGCAGATGCAGCCAATAATACCATTGGTTTTACAGATGCTGAAATAGCAGCAATGGAAGGCCGGCCCGCCGACGTTGCCTGTATGAAAGCAATAATAGCCATTGCGGTAAAAAAAAGAATTACAGTTAGCAAGTGTATCAGGGTAGCTAGCCCATCAATGGGTACTTCGTTACTCTCTAACCGGTTAGATCATTACCTGAATACCTTATTAAATTTTATTGGCCTCAGTACCGGGCAGGCGGCTAACCCTATTTATATTGGCACCAAAACTTTGTTATCAGAAGTGGCTTCAAGCAAAAGTAATACAGATGTATTGCCAGGGCTTGAGGCAATGGTACCAGAATCGCCTTTTATAAAAATATTAAATAATCCGGCCAATATTATTAACTCACCGCTGGTAATTATTGCTGGTAACTGTACCATACACCTGGAGCTGAAAGCGCTGCTGGTAATATTAACCAAGCTATATTTCAGGCGTAAAAATGATATGGTGGTAGATACCTGGAGCATGTATTTTGGCACGCCCAGAAAAACCACCGTTCAGTTTTATTTAGCTGATGAAAAAGGAGTAGATCATATTCATTATTTCCGCAACAACGAATCGCAGGAAGCAATGAAAAGAGCATTGAACAGCAAAGAAGAAAACATTGCAGGATTTAAACCATTGCAGGCAGCAGATATTTCCGATGCAAGCAGAAATGCAGCGTTGCCATTTATAACATCTGAAGTAAAATACAACATAGAAAATGTAAGTGGTAAAAAGCCTGTTGCCATTATTATTCCGGGTATAATGGGCAGTAATTTGTATAAAGATGACGACAGAATTTGGGTAGATTTTTGGAGTTTTGTAAAAGGAGATTTAATTAAATTAGATATTAATACACCTGCCATTACTGCGCCATCACTGATGGGGAGTGCATATAAAAAACTGTACAACGAGTTATCAAAACAATATGATGTAGTGGCTTTTGCCTTCGATTGGCGGCAATCGCTAACAGATGAAGCACAAAAATTAGATGCAACAATAGCCTTTTTATTAGCAAAAAATCAACCGATACATGTACTGGCACATAGCATGGGCGGCGTATTGTTTAGAGAGTTTATGCTGCATGGCAGCAACTGGGCTGCATTAAATAACAGTAAACAATTCAGAGCAATTTTTTTAGGTGCCCCCCTCGGCGGATCGTACCTAATACCAGAAACATTTACCGGCCGTGGCGGCAATATCAACAAGCTTAGCATGCTCGATTTAAAGCATGGCAAAAAAGAGCTGTTACAGGTATTTGCCAACTGTCCCGGTTTATATAATTTACTACCACTGAGCAATACGCCTCATAATTTTGAAGATAAGCAATTGTGGCAAAGCCTCCTTAGCAGTTCGGGCAATGTTGGCATATTACCCTCTGATAGTATGATAAAAAAGTTTGCCGCCTTTAAAAAACATGTGTTAGCTAATGCAGAGAATTTAGATTACAGCAATATCTTTTACATAGCAGGTAAAGCAGATGCCACCACTGCCACATTTGAAATAAATGCTACAGGCCGTGCCAACAACCTTGTGTTTAAAAGTACTCCTGAAGGGGATGGCAGTGTAACCTGGGCAAGTGGTATTCCTAAAAAATTGATAGAGAAAAACCAGGTGTATTATGCAGCAAAAACAACACATGGCGAGCTGGGTAATGATAGAAATTTATTTGCGGCGTTTATAGATTTGCTCAAAAATGGCAATACCAATTTATTGAGAAAAACGCCGCCTGTAAGCAGGGGTAGTAATGCTTTGGTAAGCAATCCAACGTACGAAATGTTACCTGTTACTGCAAACAATGTTGAGCAGATAGTTATGGGCATGGAGTTAGATGAGAAAGTAGAAACAACAGAAAGTTTATTAAAAGTTAGTGTAAGCAATGGAGATTTAAGAGATGCGTCTTTCCCCTTATTAAATGGTCATTTTTATAAAGATGGTATTTTGTATGCAGAAAGTGTTTTAGATAACTACCTTAATGGTGTACTTAGAGAGCGGCATGCGCTTAACTTATACCCCGGCGATGTGGGCACACATGAAATAATACTATCCATGACTACCTCACCAAAAGGTGCTGTGGTGGTAGGGCTTGGAGAATTAGGTGAACTAAACGGCTATAAACTGGAGCTAAGCGTAACGCAGGGTGTAAGTAAATTTTTACTTCGGGTAAGAGAGCTGGAAGGCAGCAATCCAAAAGCTTACAAAACCATTTTTAAAAATGGTATTGGCATATCGGCATTAATAGTAGGTTGTGGTTTTGGAGGGCTTAGTATTGATAGTTCGTTAAGATCAATTGTAATGGGTGTAAAAAAAGCCAATGAGAATATAAAGGCACTCAACAACCCTTATCTTAAAAAAATTGAAGAAATAGAATTTGTAGAGTTGTATGAAGACAGGTCTTTGCAGGCATTTTACTCATTGAAAAGGTTAGAAAGTGATCAACAGTTAAACATTGTACTCCCTGCAAATAAAATCAATAAAATGTTTGGTATTAAAAAGAGGGTACCAATGGATCAGCAAACAGATTGGTGGCAAAGAGTATCGGTAGAAATAGTTAGTGGCAAGCATCACAACGTTTTAAAATTTAGTGCCTCAACCGGTACAGCCCGGGAAGAACTCCGCAACTTAAATAGCAATCCAAAAATAATACAGCATTTTATAGATCAAATATCAGCAAAAAACCTTTGGACAGAGCAGTTGGCTAAAACAATATTTGAATTGCTAATACCCAACGATTTTAAAGATGCTGTTCGTAACCAGTACAATATTCTTTGGCGGCTCGATAAAAATGCGGCTGCTTTTCCATGGGAAATGTTACAGGATACCTCTGTGCAATCGATGCCGCTTTGTGTAACTTCTGGTATGATAAGACAACTGGCCACTGGCGATTTTCGCACTTCTATCAAAAGATCTTACAAAAACAATTGCCTGGTAATTGGCGATCCGGATTTAAAAGGATTTGTTTACCAATTGCCCGGTGCTGCCAAAGAAGCCACTGCTGTTGCAAGTATAGCAGCGGCGGAAGGCTTTACCGTTACTTCAAAAATAAATACCGATTTTACAGAAGTAATACAAGCACTTTTTCAGGATGAGTACAAGTTGATTCATTTGGCTGGGCATGGCTTTTTTGATCCCGAAAATCCGGAAAATGCAGGGATGGTAATTGGAGATAAGCTCTTTTTAACCAGCAAAGAAATAAACCAGATGAGCCAGGTACCAGAGTTTGTATTTGTTAATTGTTGTTACCTGGGTAAAGTAGATGGCGAGGCAGAATCAAAAAGCCATCAACGATATCAACTGGCAGCCAATATTGGTGTACAGTTAATAGAAATGGGCGTAAAGGCAGTGGTAGCCGCTGGATGGGCTGTAGATGACAACTCCGCTTTACTTTTTGCAGAAAAATTTTATGAGCAAATGTTTGAAGGCAGACCATTTGGCGAAGCCGTGAAAGAAGCAAGAAGCACTTGTTATAAAAATAATAAAAAGAATAATACCTGGGGTGCTTATCAATGTTATGGCGATCAGTTTTATACTATTTCTTCGGCTACACAACAAAAAAACAAAGACAAAAATTACACCCTGTCAATAGAAATTGAAATAGATCTGAATAACCTCAGCAACAAAGTAGAAGGTGGGCGTCATAAAAAAGAAGACCTGCTAAAAGATCTTGAAAAAACAAGTAAAGCTATTGATAAATCGGGGCTGAGAGATGGTGCCATTACAGAAATGGAATCGAGGATTTATGCCGCCTTACAGGTAAATGAAATTGCCATTGAAAAAATGAATAGCCTTCTTACACTTGAAAATGCATGCTATTCTGTAAAAATGCTGGAAGATTTATTTTGCCTTAAAACCGCTATGCTGAGGATGGAAACTAATAAAAACTCCGGCGATGTAATTGCAGCTATTAAATCGTTTGAAACTTTATTAAAAATTGGAAAAACTGCCGAAAGGTATTTGCTGCTAGGACAGGCATATACAGTATTGGCGTTAAAATTAATAGAGGAAGCAAGGGAAAAGGCTGAAGTGATTTCTACCAATGAAAAGGGCAAAAATAAAACATCTATTAAAAATGATGATGAAAAATTAGTGGCAATAAAAGAAGCCGCAGGGCATTTTAAAACATCGTATGATATAGCTAAAAAGAATAAAAAAGCTGAACTAATAGCTCTTTGCAATTGGTTGCAAACAGAAAATTTATTGATTTTACTACACAATAAAACCGAAGTAAAATGGGGTAAGCAGTCTATTAACGGGTACAAATTACCTTCTATTAAAATTGCTGTAGAATGGATGGAAAAATACCTTGGCACCGAAAATCAATTGCAGACATTCAGTAAAGCTGCCGATGGCGTTAATGCAAAAGCAGGCGTTTTACTTACAAGACTTTGTTTGGAGCCTTCAGGAAAAGTAAATACTACAGATATTACCTCACTCTCTGTAAATACGTGGAGCAATGGCTGCCTTGTTGTAAACAATCAATTAAATACAGAAAATCTTGACTTTTTACAAGCAGTATTAACAGGCGAAAAAACTGCTGCAACGGTAGCATTAAAGAAAAATATTGATTTTATAAAAAATAAAATGAATAAAAAAGGATAGCCAGTTTTTTGTGTGCAATTCAAATTGTGTCTCTACTTAGTGTTTGGTGAGGATACCAACAACAGCCTGGCCCCGGTAGAGTGTAACCACCTACCGAAATCGGGAGGAATAATTTGAAATGCACCCAGTTTTTAAATACCATAATAAAATGAAGAAAGAAGCGTTTAGACAACTGCCTGTTTGTAGCATAAAGCTTATAAATGGGCAGTTTCTTTATTGGCTGATGAGAAAGATATAGTAGGTATAAACCATTTAAAGGCTTATAGAAAAGTACGGCGGGTTGCTACTGTTGCATGGCAATTAGCACCGGGGGTTGCCAGCATTTTTTAAGCGATAAACTAATTCTAATAAAGCAAAGCGTGCCTTTGCTATCCTGTAATATTATTCCCGGTGCCAGCAAAATATTTGAATCTTTTTAAACATGGCGTTGCCTTTTCTATCCTGCCAAACTGATATACAAGCAAGCAGTAACACACAATTAGTCAATAAATTACAATGGTAAATGCCTTTATAAAACATTTATAATTCAACATATATTGCGGCTTTAAATCCCATATTTTGCAGATAAAATTGTATTAAAGAATTATCTTAAAATAAAGAAAAGAGTTTCGGGTTATATTTCTACATAAAGGATAGTAAACTATTTTAAGATTAAAAAAAGTGTTGACATGCACAAGGCTTCAGCAGTTGAAAGCCTTGGGTAATAAGAAGTATACCAAGTGGATAAATATGTTAAAATGCAAAGCCCTGCTGTAGATTAACGCCTTAATAGATTTTCAACTACAAAATCGTGGATAAATTAAATATGGCTGTTTTTGTAATGCAATGCAACAGGAATTTTAACGGCATTTTATATAATGTTCCTTTAAAACTAAAAAAAAAATCGCCGTAACTTGCAGCTCTTTAAATAAAGCCAATATGACAAACACAACCGACCAGATTTTACAAGATGTAGTAATAAAATTCGCAGGCGATAGTGGTGATGGAATGCAATTAACAGGTAGTCAATTTACCAACAATACCGCCATGATGGGTATTGATTTGGCTACTTTCCCCGATTTTCCGGCAGAGATAAGGGCACCGCAAGGTACGCTACCCGGCGTAAGTGGCTACCAGCTTAGGTTTAGCAGCGATTCAATTTTTACGCCGGGCGATAGCTGCGATGTATTAGTAGCCATGAATGCAGCCGCCCTTAAAGTAAACATGACAGGCCTTAAAAAAGGTGGAATCATTATTGCCAATACCGATGGATTTGATTCAAAAAATTTAAGGTTGGCCAATTACCCGGAAGGAGTAAACCCATTAGAAAATGACAGTCTGCAAGGATATGAAGTAATTAAAATGGATGTAACCAAAATGACACGTGAGGCTTTAAAAGATATTGCCATGGGTATGAAGGAAAAAGACCGGGCAAAAAATATGTTTGTACTTGGGTTTTTATATTGGATGTATAACCGGGAAATGGAGAATACCATTGCTTTTATTAAAGATAAATTTGGCAAAAAACCAGAGATATTCGAAAGCAACGTAAAGGCGCTGCAAGCTGGTTATAACTTTGGCGATACTACAGAAACTTCAAGAACAAGGTACCGGGTAAATAAAGCAAAGATGGAGCCCGGAAATTACCGCTCTGTAATGGGCAACCAGGCACTTACACTTGGGCTTATTGCTGCCGGTCAAAAAAGTGGCTTACCTATATTTTTGGGCAGCTACCCTATTACACCCGCAAGCGATATTTTACATGAATTAAGTAAGTATAAAAATTTTGGCATTAAAACCTTTCAGGCAGAAGATGAGATAGCTGCTATTACTTCAGCCATTGGTGCTGCTTACGGCGGCTCGTTGGGTATTACAAGTACAAGCGGCCCGGGTATGGCATTAAAAGCAGAGGCCATGGGCTTGGCAGTAATGCTGGAAATTCCATTGGTTATTATAAATGTACAGCGTGGCGGACCAAGCACAGGTTTACCAACCAAAACGGAGCAAAGTGATCTTATGCAGGCTTATTATGGCCGAAATGGTGAATGTCCTATGCCAGTAATTTCGGCGTCTACACCAAGTGATTGTTTTGGAGCTGCTTTTGAAGCAGTACGCATTAGTGTACAACACATGACGCCTGTAATTTTATTAAGCGATGGCTATATTGCCAATGGTGCAGAACCCTGGAAATACCCTGTGAGTGCAGATTTACCAGAAATTAAGGTTGATTTTGCTACCGCAGCTAATATGGAAGGTGACGGCAAATTTTTACCTTACAAACGAGACGAAAAACTTGTTAGACCATGGGCTATACCGGGTACTGCCGGGTTAGAACACCGTGTTGGCGGTTTAGAAAAACAAGCTATAACCGGCAATATCAGCTACGATAATGATAACCACCAATTAATGGTAAAAACGAGGCAGGCAAAGGTTGACATGATTGCAGACTATATTCCATTACAACAATTGGATAGTGGAGCGGCAAAAGGAAAAGTACTTGTACTTGGATGGGGCAGTACTTATGGTTCTATTAAAAGTGCGGTAAAAGATTTACAAAATGATGGCTATGCTGTTTCGCATGCACACCTGCGTTACATCAGGCCTTTCCCTAAAAATCTGGGCGAAATACTCCATAATTTTGATCATGTGCTGGTACCGGAAATAAATAATGGACAGCTTATAAAAATTATAAGGGATGTGTATTTTGTAGATGCTAAAGGCTACAATAAAATTAAAGGCGTACCCATTACCAAAGGAGAATTAATAGAAGAGATGATGAAGATGTTGTAGAGATGTTGTAGAGATGTTGTAGAGATGATATACTAATTGATAGCATTGCAAAGGCCGGTTTAAATAACCGGCCTTTGCTTTATATAAATTGTGAAATTGGTACAAGAATTATTTATGTTGTGCTGATGATTACAACCTCTTTTAAAAATACCTCCACTATCATTTTAACAAAGTCAACTTTTTGCCTGTAGACACACTTATAGCACCCGGAATATTTGCTGTAATGGATTTACAGGTTGCATCTACATCTATTACAACAGCATGGCTAATAATTACTTTGCTGGTATTGGTGGGCACTGTATTATTGCTCCAGGTTTTTGCATCGCTCCAGTTGCCAGCTTTTACACTATAATTTTTTGTTGGATCGGTAACGTATAATGAACCGGTAACATCTTTATAACTGCCATTAGCTGCTTTTACATCAATGGTGTATCGGCAAACACTATCATGCTGTGGCGATAAAAAAGAAAAGCTGATTTGTTTTGATTCTCCCGCCAATATAGTGCCTGTATATATTGAATCGGCACTGGTAAAAATATAACCAACAGTTGGCCTGGTTATTTTAAAACTTACATTGTTTAAAGGCTGTGTTCCGTAATTTTTAAACGTGTACGTTACAGTGCCTGCACTACCCGGCTCGTGGGTATGGTTAAGTTTATACCCATCCTGCGCAAGGTATGCTGGTGCTGCAATGCCATTGCTATTAATATCATCAACAAGGTAAGTAATGCCATTAACTGCCGAGTCATTCAGCAAAATAATTTCGTTTGATAAACTGGTTAATTCTGCTGCGTAACTTGCTTTATCTGTATCGAAAATATACCCCAGGTTTTGGTAATAAAACGCATGCCTGATGCTGTATTGTTTGGTAATAAACGAATCTATAACCTTACCTAATTTTTTGGTAAAACCTGGCACGTAGGTAACAGCACTGTCTGTGCTCGCCCATAATGCCTTTAAGGTTTTTGTCATTTCATCCGTATATAAAGAATCTTCTTTGGCAAGTTCTTTATATTTGGAAAAATAAGCCACTGAATCATACACCGGAGCATTAAAAATAGTTTTAAGTTCTGTAAGCTTTTGGTTGTAGGCATCTTTTCTGCTTTGCAGGATGGTTGGGGCCAATTGAGAAGGTGGACTTTTAACCCGTTGGTATAAATTATTACCCTGCCTGCTACTGATAAACCCTGCCTTTGGTAAAATTTGGTTAGATAAAACTGCTACTTCTATACAACCGGAAACTCCTTCAATCATAGCGGCACCCAAGGCACTGGTTTTTACAATTTTGGCAGTTATTGCCAAACCCTTTGCAATTGCGCCGGCAAGCTGACCGCCGGGTATCAAACTAAGTGCTGTAGCAGCATCTAATACACCGGCTGCAGCATCGGCTACTTTTGCAACTTTACCATAAAAATCAATCTGCGCCTTACGGGCATCAAAGGTATCCTTTGCATATTTTTCAAGAGAGTTTGCAGCAGGGTTATAGAGTTGATTATATGTTTGATCATACTGAATAGCAGAGTAAGCAGTTTTACTGGAAGTTGCTGCATTTAATACAAATTTTTGGTGCCGGCCAAGGCAATAGCTTTTATAGGAAGATGCCGCAATTTGTAACGCAAGCTCCTTTTTTAAAATATCAAAAGTAATTTTAGCAGCAAATCCTTTTTTACCTTTCTCCAATAAATCAATACTTAAATCTGCTGCATCACTTACACAGGTAATTATGTCGTCCATAATACTTTTTGCCTGCGGATTGGTTACTAGCGATGTAGAAGCATAATTTAATCCAGATACAAATCCTTCTTTTAAAAGCTTAATACTACTTATTAATAAACCTGCAGCATTTTCCAGCGCTTCGCCTAAAATATCATCTTTATCTTTTACTGCACCGCCAAATTTTACAAAGGCACCCAACGATTCTATAGCATCAAAACCATTAACAACAGATTCATTCATTAAATCGGTGCTTGTACCCCCAAGGCTATAAACAGTTGCCAGCGAAACATAAAAATTTGCCAGATTTTCTACTCTTTTTTTATGATCGGTTGTTATGCCATTACTATTGAAAAAGGGTTCGTAAGCCTCGTCATAATTTGTGATGGTAAATCCATCTCTGCAGGCCCCATCCACACTTAATAAAAAGGGCAATTTCAACTTAAAACATCTCCGCTCAATTTTTGGCTTAAAAGCCTTAATTTCTCGTATCAAACTATCGGGTATAAGTATAGCCCCCATTAAAGTATGGTTTTTAATATTGGGATATTTATACGTTATTTCCAAATCATCTTTCCTAAATTTAACTTCTACTGTATATACTTTATCCTCTTCGGCCAGCTTTAATTCAAACACTCCATCGGCACTAAGATCACTTGATTCTACTTCCACCCCATTTTCAATCAACATTACTTTTACACCTGTGCCCATTGGTTGTTTTTGCAAACCTTCATGCATTCTTACACTATCGAGGGTTGAACCCGGACGGTTACAAAATACATTGTAAACTATACCTTTTATAAACGGCGGAACATAAGGAGCCCTGCTAACGCCAACAGAACTTGTAACCCAAATAAATGACCTGGCAGTATCTACAGCAATATCGGTAATACTGTTGCCAGGTAAGCCATTGGCTATGGTAAGCATTTTAAAGGAGCCGGCATTATCATCCAAAGAACCCGTGCCATTATAAACAAAAACACCCATGTTAGTACCTATCCAGATTTCGCCATATACATTGGCAATAGCATTAAAATTTACAGCAGCGCCGGCAGGTAAAGGCGAATTAGTGCTGTTGAGTAATTTCCAGGTTCCATTAGATTTATATACACCAACTCCTCCACTGTTGAGGCCTACAAATGTATTACCGGTAGTAGTGTCTGTAAAAATTGCCCTTGCAAAAGAGGATCCTGTTGCATTGGTAAATGGCAGGGGTGAGTTAGCTGCTGTAATAGGGGAAAGCATTCCGCCACTACTACTTACCCTTGCAATATACGGCGCAACACAACCACTACTGCAGTTTGATCCTCTCCCAAACCAAAGTTCATCGCCTCTGTTACCAGCAGAATGATAAATAATATCTCCGGCATCTGTTATTGCTTTAGTAAAGGAAGTAGCGGATGGAACAGGCGGATCAACGGTTGCGATGCTGAAAACACCACCCTGGTTGGTAGTAGTACCTGTTAGCGATTGGGCTAGTGCCACATAGGTTTTACCAGTACTACTCATGGCCAGTGAATTAGCAAACCTGGAGCTTAAACCACCGGCAATACCAGAGCCATATTGTGTAACTGTTTCCGTTTTTGTGTTAATAAGATAAGCACCGCCGGTAATAGCCTGAACACTTGTTTTGCCGATAGAAGTGATCCAAACATTGCTATCGCCAGCCATATTGGAAGGTACCCCATGCCGAAAAGTAACATCAGAAAAGGTATTTATTTTTTTCCAGTCGGTGTTATTAAACCTGTACAAGCCACCTAAATCGGATCCTACCCAAACCGTACCTCTTTTATCAACTGTAACAGACCTAAAGGCATTTACCGTAAATACTACATTATTGACTTGATTCCAGTTTTGAAAATTGAAGGTTTGCGCATGTGCTGTAGTACTGATAAAAGTAGCTACTGATAAAAGCAGGAACAGATTTCGGGCAAACAGAGCGATGAAATTTCTCATTGTATAATATTATTAAGCAGTTAGTTTTTTATTTTTGAAGATACGAAAGATTTATGTTCAATTACACCGGGTAGTCAATTAAGGGTGAATTTCGGGTAAAATGTTCCAGATGATATTTTAAAAGCATCAAAATATTTTATTACTCTTTTAATGGCGCTTATAAAATAAATACCCAATATTCTTTTGGCGTTTACCTCACCAACACTACACTACCCTTCATCTCAATCATATTACCATCTCTGCCCTTGCCTTTTATGCTCCAGATATAATTACCAATTAGTTGCTTCTGTCCCTTAAATGTACCATCCCAGCCATTTTAAATATTGTTGCTTTCATACATCACCTGACCATACCGGTTAAATACCCGGAACAAATTGCTATTTGCAGCTAACGAAAGAAAAGAAAAATATAAAAAAAATGATAAAGTTTTGAGCTGCATATTTTTTTAAAAATTCAAGGTGAGACATTATAAAGCAGGTGTGGTTTGCTTAAAAAAATGTAAAACAATAACAACTTTTTTAATAGCTACTATGAACAATAATAAAAAAATCAATTTTTTTTGAGGTGGAAGCTTCGAATGGGATTGGAAAAGGAATGGATAAATGCTTTGGAAAAGTGAATATATCCAAACGTTTCAACTTTACAAGAAAATATTTCATTATTACTAAATCTCATACGTATTTATTTAGAGGTCCGGTCATTTGCTCCATCGATTTTTATAACTGGTTAGTTTTTTTATAAAAACTGTATTGATTTACTATATAAAATCCAGTCACTTTTTTACAATCAAAATTGGGGGAATAGACGTCGGTAAAAAATACCTACTAACAGGTATTTTGCAATACTCGCAGAAAATGAATAAAGCAATAAATCTGAAAAGATTGGCAGGGTAATTTAAATTTAGAAATTTATTTTAGCTGTCAGGATCGCCGACACACCAATACATATACTCGCCTGGAATAAGAATAAAATCATTACAAAAAAACAACCGTAGTCAAATCCCAGGTAAGAATGAATGACCGGCAAGCCATTGTTGTGTTTACAAGAAGACTGTGGTACAGCAACCCATTGCCTTTAATAAACCCGCTGCCTATACCCATTGGCGGTTAACATTTTAATAGCTGTTGAAACGATTGCATTTAATTGCGAAAGAGATCATCAGTCTTGTGCAATCTTTATTTATAATCAATAATGTCAGGTACATCCGCTTTTCGCCTTCAAATATTTACCCCTTTCTTTTTGACGGTGTGGCATATTATACTACCTTGAAATAAACAACCACTTTTTCTTTAAACAAGAACAACACAATATGAAAATAGCAACCTACAATGTAAACGGTGTAAACGGACGCTTACCAGTATTGCTCCGCTGGCTGGAAGAAACAAAACCAGATATTGCCTGCCTGCAGGAACTAAAGGCGCCGGACGAAAAATTCCCATTGCAGGCCATCCAGGATGCAGGCTATCATGCTATCTGGCAGGGGCAAAAAAGTTGGAATGGCGTAGCGATTTTATCACGCCATGCGGATATCAAAGAAGTTCGTCGTGGACTATCAGGCGACCCTGAAGATATCCAAAGCCGCTACCTGGAAGCAACCATCAACGACCTTACAATAGGCTGCCTTTACCTGCCCAATGGCAACCCGGCACCCGGATCAAAATTCGATTATAAACTGCGTTGGTTTGAAAGACTGACGGAACATGCTGAAACATTGCTGGCATCGGGCAAGCAAGTAATTCTAACCGGCGATTACAATGTAATGCCCACCGAGCTGGATGTGTACAAACCAGAGCGCTGGGTAGCCGATGCCTTATTTAGACCCGAGACCCGTGCTGCCTTTAAAAAGCTAGTGGAACAAGGCTGGACGGATGCCATTCGAACACTTTATCCAACGGAAACAATTTACACTTTTTGGGACTATTTCCGAAATGCTTATGGCCGCAATGCAGGCCTGCGGATTGATCATTTTCTGCTCAGCCCAAACCTGGCAAATCGCCTTACTGCAGCCGGTGTAGACCGCATGGTTAGAGGATGGGAAAAAACCAGCGACCATGCACCGGTGTGGATAGAAATATAAATGCCGTAAATGATAGCAGACTACAAAGAAGCGCTTAAACTGTATGCTAAATGGTTACCAATGATAAAAATCCGTTGGTAATTGTGGACTGTAGCAATGAATAATAATGACGATGAATGAATCAACTTTGTACTGACTGAGAGCAAACCCATACCCGTGCAATTGGCAATCAATGTTCCTTACCTAGCCTTTTAAAGCATGGTAATTTTGTTATATCGCACCTGTTAATATTACCAGTAAACCTACTGTAAATAAGGTTTCGCTGGTTAAAAAAAAGGATCAAATTGATAAAACACAAGACTATTAATTTATATATGCTTTATGCTGGTAAACAGACAGGATATTAATACGTTAAAAATGTTATCAACTGCAAAAGACCTTGTTTGAGTTGATGTGATTTCACCAGCGTTAAAAAGTGATTTTCAAATTTATTTTTTAGGAAAAACTTTAGTAAAGCAAAACAATGTTGTATTTGCGTATCCGCATGATATAAAAAATGGGTTCATTTTATCTTCAATAAATACAACACTTAATTTTCAATGCTGCCTTTTGATATAAACCCGGCAGCAGCGGTTAATTACATCGACCTATACCGGGAAATGTAGGATGAAGATGGACAAATGAATTTCAAGAAAAATTTATCATAAATGAATCGTAGGTGTATGGAGCAATTTTTCACCCCCGGCAATCTTCCTGTTTAGCTAATACCTATAAGGACTGCAGCAGAACAAAGCGGCGAGGCAAGCATAACCTATAAGGTCTTTAACAGGGCAAAGCGGCGAGGAAAGACCGATAGGTTTGACAGAATAACGCAGCAAGGCAAGCTACAACCTATAAGGTCTGCAGCACGGCAAAGCGGCGAAGCACGACCTTATAGGTTTGGCAGAATAACGCTCCGAGGCAAGCTATAACCTATATGGTCTGCAGCACGGCAAAGCGGCGAGGCAAGACCTTATAGGTTAGGCTTTAGCAGGATAACGCCCCGAGTTAAGCTACAACCTATAAGGTCTGCAGCACGGCAAAGCGGCGAAGCAAGACCTTATAGGTTTGGCAGAATAACGCAGCAATAAAGAATAAAACCTATAAGGTCTGCCGCAGCACAAAGTAGCCTTG
>JBBQTZ010000026.1:0-30150 GCA_038234405.1 Chitinophagales bacterium | reverse complement strand
TACGGCCAATTGGAATTGTGGTAAACTACCAGATGCCAATACAGATGTATTTGTACCGGTAGGAGGCATTACCATTAATTCTGCCGCACAGTGCAGAACCATTACAGCAAGGCCGGGATCAACGGTTACGGTAACAACAGGTAACTCATTGCAAGTAAATAAATAAATACTCCCTGATACCCGGAATAATGTCGTTTAAGGAGTTGGTTAGCAAAATTGAATTGAACGCTGCTGATTTATAGATATTTGGTTTTTCTCGGTGGTTTCTTATTTCCCTCCTTCGGGAGGGAAATTTGGTTTAGCTGATTTGTAAAAAGTTTGGGTTTTTTCTTCGTGGTATCTTATTCTCCTCCTTTGGGAGGGGAATAGGCTACTGCTGATTTGTAGAAGTTTTTTCGGATTTGTTATCCCCCTCCATATCAGGGTAATTGACCTTTGCTATTGTTAGATGATTTATTTTCTTCCTGGCAAAGGCTAGTGATAACTAATTCTTTTTTTAAATGAATTTACTTACTATGGTTTATTTTACGGATGAAATTAAATTACTTCTTTCAGCCAAACTTTCCACAACCTAGGTAAGTTGACTGTTTTTCTAATCTTTCCATTTCCTTTCTTTTGTTGCTGTGCTAGCATTTAATTTCGCCTATGTATTCGTAATGCGAAATGCCCGTCCACCCATTCTTTAAGTTCATTTTGGTATTGACCATGATTAACTATTTCATTACCATAGCAAACATACCATCTTGCATCTTTTGACATTCTTTGAAATGTAAATCCTCTGTATAAAAATTGTTCTGAAATCATTCCCGCAATTCGCATTACAGGAGGTTTAGCAATCGTTTGGCAATACGTTGTTACATCGGCTTTATTACTTTGTGGAACTTCTGTTCCAACTTTTGAATTGTTATTTAGCATTTGATATAAATTTTAACTGTTAATCAATATTGTACTTTGGTTACGGATGAACAAATTTTAAAATCCAAAACCTTCACCAATTCCTTTTCGTAATCGTCCGATTTAATTGTCTTTAACAAAAACTATAGCGTTATTTTACCCGATGTGTATTGGTCTGTTTTTAAAGTTAAATTGGCATCAATCATTAATTTAGTAAAACCAAATTATTATACTGTTTTATCATCATCATATTTTTTCTACGGCTGATAGCAATGCTTTCACCATTAAAAAGAAGTAATGCCTTTGAGCGATTTCCTTTGATTTTTGCAATAAACATTTTATTTACCAAATGACTACGGTGAACTCTTGTAAACATTTCATCCGGTAATCGGCTTTCAAACCAAAGCAAAACCTTAGCAACTACATAAATTTTACCATTAGAAAGAAATAGGCGGCTATAGCTACTCATTGCCTCAATTCTCATTATTTCATCTACCGCCAGGTTTATTTTTCTGCTCTTATCTTGTACTTTGATGTAATTCATATATGTAATGTTTTATGTTCAGTTTGGATATTCGTATAGTTTCACTTTTGTTATCCTAAAACGAATGCTATATCGGCATTGTACCTAAAGTATATTGGACTAGCTAGGTATATCTGGTATATATAGATACAGCGTTGCTGCACGCAATTAAACCAATGGTATTGTGATGAATATTTACAACTGAATTCCCTTTTAATGAAGTGCCAATTTTATAACACTCATTTATAGTGGTTTTGATGCTGATATAACCATCATTGGTAACTATACTATTGGTATTGACAGCGAAATTGTTAAATCCTGAAAAGTGCTAAATATGGTAAAAAACTTGTAAATCCATTGTAGATTTTAACGAGCGGTACGTTTGATTAATATCAACAGTTATTGGTGTGTAAATCTGCAGGTCTAAACACAGAACGTGCAAAAAGTGAAATATTGGTTTCATATATTGAAATTGAATTTTAATGCGTTAGGCAGATTAAAGGATTTATTAAAAGCAAGATTAAGCAATGAGTAATGTCTGTAGATATTTTTTTCACCAAAAACCATTTTCAATTTACCAACTGCATAAAATGCCAGGTTTTTGCAAAATTTCTTTTTTTATTTATCAGGAAAATTCAGCTAACAGCTATTGCATTCTACATCATAAACCGAGGCTGTAGGATGCATCTTGATAAATAGCTGCAAGCAGATACTGGTTTGTTTAAGGGGAAATACGTCCCCATGTTTTACCTGATGTAAACAGACGCAGCCGAATTGCTTTTATCTTACCGATTTGTACAACAGGTTAAGCATTCAACAAAAGAATATTTAATAAACAATGGAATTATCTTGGGTGCATACCAAATTGTCGCAGCAACAAGTGGTCGGTGAGGACACCGACCACGGCTGGACCTCGGACGATGAGGACACCGACCACGGCTGGACCTCGGACGGTGAGGACACCGACCACGGCTGGGCTTCGGTCGGTGAGGACATCGACCACGGCTGGACCTCGGACGGTGTCCTCACCGACCGAAATCAGGAGCGACAATTTGGGATGCACCCATTATCTTTATCAATTAATATTATTTTATTTATTATCTAAATTATACCTGTGTTGAGATTTTTTTTTCTGGTGCTGCTATCCTGGCAAGCAACCGCTACAGTTGCCCAGCAGGCAAAAGATTCTTTATTAATTAAACTGAAACAATATCCACAGCAGGATAGCATAAGGGTAGAGTTGCTAATAGATGCCTGTGTTGGCAGTACTTTTAGTGCAGATACTGCTTATTTACAATGGAGCAACGAGGCTCTTCAATTATCTCAACAATTAAATTACCGGGCCGGAAAAATAAGGGCACTCAATTGCATAGGAAATTATTATTACCAGCGGGCCATTTACAACAAGGCAACTACCTATTATATTGATGCCCTTACAATGGCGGAAATGGATAAAGATGAAAACAGCATAATCAATGGAAAAAGTAACCTGGCCAATGTGTACAACCATATAAACAGGGGCTTTGATGCTATTAGAATGTTAAAGGAATGTGATGAGATATTGAAGAACCGAAAAGATACCGCTTCGCAAAAAAGAGCTGCCATTTTAACCAATCTTGCCACTTCATATTCTACCCTTAACTACCATGACACAGCCATTTATTTTTATACCATTGTACTCAACATTTGTCGTAAACAGGATATTAAATTCGGGATTGCTCTCTCGTTAAGCAACCTTGGCAGCGAATCTTATTCCCTTAAAAATTACACTGCTGCGATAGCCTATTTAAAGGAAGCTGACCAGGTGGCCAGTGCCAACGATATGGATTTTTTAAAAGGTAGTATTGCCCGTTATTTGGGGCAAACATACATCGCATTGGGCAGCGTTGATAAAGGTATTGCATTGCTGCAGGAGGCATTAAAAATAGGCAAGGCAGCCAATGATGGAGAAACACTTACCGATGTATATAGTCAGTTGTACAAAGCCTATGCTATTAGCGGGAAATACCAGCAAGCTTATGAAAATAGCCTGCTGCATTTTACCCTAAAAGACAGTATTTATGGGCTTGATAAGGAAAAAGCTATTAACGAACTAAGTACCCGCTACGAAACGGAAAAAAAAGAGCGGCTTATTCAATCGCTTACGCAGGATAAGAAAATTACCAGTTTGCAATCCCAACGAAAAACAGTGCTCATTTACAGTATTAGCGGGGCAATTATATTACTGGTGCTACTCACTTATATTTTGTTTAACCGGTATAAAATAAAGCAACTGAACAAACAATTATTGGAGAAGATTACCCATGAGCAACAACTTAACCAATCTATCCTTACTTCTATAAAAGCACAGATGAATCCGCATTTCATTTTTAATGCGTTAAACACTATTCAGCATTTTATTTACGGCAACGATAAAAGCAAAGCTGTAAATTATTTGGGCAAATTTTCCGAATTGGTAAGAACGGTTTTGGATAACAGCAGTAAGGAATGCATTCCACTTTCTGCCGAGCTTACATTCCTTACCCTGTATCTTAACCTGGAAAAAATGCGTTTTGAAGATTCGCTTGAGGTAATCATTGACGACTGTGCAGCTATAGAGGAAGATAAGGATGATATCATGATTCCATCCATGATTATTCAACCTTATGTAGAAAATGCATTAAAGCACGGATTGCTGCACAAAAAAGACAATCGCCAGGTAAGCATCCGTTTTTCAATCAATGAAATAAGTAAAATTCTTACTTGCGTGGTGGAGGATAATGGTGTGGGAAGAAAACAGTCGGAAGCTTATAAGCTAGCCGGCCAAATGAATCATTCCTCTTTTGCCACATCGGCTACACAAAAAAGGCTTGAGCTATTGAACCAAGGCAGAAAAGATTCTATTGCAGTATTATTTGAAGATAAAACCGATGATACAGGAAATGCAACAGGAACAAAAGTGACCATTGCCATTCCATATATTTTGGTAGTATAGTTGGTGAGCAGTAAGGTTACATTACTCAAACGATTACGCCTAATCACCGTCATTATCAGGTTATTCAATTCAGGTTCGTAGTTACGTAAATGGTAGCTTTTGTAAAACTACTTACTTTGTTAATCTGGCTTTGGGTGTATTTCAAATGGTAGCAGCGTTTAGTAATTGGTGAGATAAATAACCACAGCAAAGCCTTTGTCGGGTGTACCTACCTACCAAAATTTGGAGCGATAATTTAAAATGTACCCACAGTTTTTTATACAATTAAATTTGCCCTGCCACCAGTATATTTGCAATTCAATATTCCTTTTACAATGCTTACTGCCATAATTATTGATGATGAAGCCGCTGCCCGCAATGTGCTTAAAGAAATGATAGAAACTTCCGGGGTTGAAGTACAAATTTTGGAGATGGCAGAAGATGTTCCCACAGGTGTTATTGCCATCAAAAAACACCAGCCTGATTTTATTTTTTTGGATGTTGAAATGCCTCGTTACAATGGATTTCAGTTACTCAAGTTTTTTGATGACATCAATTTCGATATCATTTTCGCCACTGCCTACAGTGAATATGCCGTGCAGGCTTTCCAAATAAGTGCAGTAGATTACCTGGTTAAGCCAATACAAATGGAGTACCTGCTTGCCGCCATAGAACGGGTAAAACAAAATTATGCAGGTTCCAGAGAACGCTATAATGTACTAAAAAATAATACCCAGGCTGCAGCTATTCAGCGGCTCGCACTTCCTGTTAGCAATGGATTATTTTTTACAAACATTAACGATATACTCTACATTGAGGCAAAAGGCAGTTACTGTAATTTTTATTTTTCTGATGGTAAAAAAATGCTGGTGAGCCAAAAAATTAAAGTGTTTGAAACCATCTTGAAACCCGCAGGAATATTTTTCAGAACGCACAGATCTTTTATTGTTAACCTTAAAAAAATAAAGCAATACATTAAAAGTGATGGTGGATACATTGTGATGGAAAATGAACAATCTATCCCCATTTCCCGTGAGTTGAAAGATGATTTTTTACATATTAGCCGGGGTTTGTAACCTAGCCATAGCCATCATCCAGGCAATTTATTAATCAAAATTGCAATAAATGGCTTAACCAAACATTGCTGCATGTCTATTCTCTGATACTGATATAGATGTTATCCACCAACATCCTTAGCAATAATTATTATAAAAGTTAGCAAAGCGTAAGCAAATTAACTTTTTGCTGAAAAATTTATTATTATTATACAGGTGTTAAATTAAACCATACCTATACATTCTCTAAATTTTGCAAGTAGTTGACAACACCAGTTGGCAAAAGGGCTGTTAGGTTTTAAACGAAAAAACCTTGAAGATGAAAACACCATCGAGTGAACAAAAATCTCCTGTTACTTTACTCTATTTTACGTAAGCGCTACCGTAAACTTGCCTATTTTAAAAACTTACAACAGTTTTATTTATTAAGATAGTTTAAAACCAAACGGATCCTTTATGTTTTTCTTTTGTTAAACAAAACTTCATCTTTAAATAGATAAAGCTCAACGAAACTGTACTGCCTGCTGATTAATTTCCAATCTGTTCCATATACCTGGTTTTTTAAAATTGAAAAATACTTGTACTGCATTCATTATCAATTGTTTATTGTATAATATTACCTTATTATTAATTGAGGCAAATTGGTATAATATAAAGCAAAAAAAAGCGTTATGGTAATAAATTAGCCATTAATACGTGTGCAATTGATAGTTACTCTTTTAAAATTTAATCACCCTAAGTAAACGTTAAATTCAGAAACCTATGATTATAAATTATTGGTAATGCAATATGCTTTACCTCCTCCTTTTTAAAAAAACACCCTGAGGGTTTTCCTGGTTTTTAATTTATTTAATTTTTGATACCATATTTAGCTGGAACTATTCACGCTAAATAGTTTTAAATGAAAAAAAATTACGATAGACTGACTTTTTATGCTATGAAATTTTACAAAATTTCTGTATATATATTATTATGCCTTTTTGTTTTTACAATTTTCCTGAACTGTATAAAAAAACTGATTCATAATCTCTTTAATTTATTTTCTTTTTTTTATAAAACTTGCCTTACTACCAAAAGCGACAATCTTATTTTGCAAAAATTTTCTATCGCTTTTTTTGCAGGTTTAATGCTAATTTTTTCTCAGCAGGGTATGGCGCAGATAACCCTTGTTTCGGGTTCACCACAAAATGCAACATCTATTAACACATCATTAGTCATCAACAAGCCATCAGCACTTGCCATAAATGATGTGATGTTTGCAAATATTGTACAAAGTGATAACGATGGAAAAATATTGGATGATGTTTTACTCACTGGTTGGAGCAAAATTGATGCTGCCGAAGTTGGTACTAATGGTAATAATCACTGGAGAGGTACACTATTATTCAAAATAGCAGATGCTACTGATGTTGCTGCCGTAAGTTTCAATTTTACAGTAGATAGTGATGCAACTGAAGGTAGCGCAGGCGCTATTGTTGCATTTAATGGCGTTGATGTAACCGGTGGGTTTAATACTGCCGGTGTTGCAAACAGTGGCCCATTTGATGCTGCAACCGGTACAATTTATACCGATGGTGTAAATGATAATTCCTTTACTGCCAATGCTGTTACTACAGCCAATCTAAATACTGCAATTATTATGTTTGCCATGTTAGGAGATAACAGAAATATCTCTGGCTGGCAAATAGCTACTGGCCCAATGTCATTAAATGAACTGTATGATTTGCCTAACAATACAGTTTTGGATAATGGTATTGGTGCAGCCTGGATAATAAAACCAACTGCAGGTACTACAGGTATTGGTAGTGCTACACTTTCTGGTAATGGTAGAACAGGCAGTATTTTAATTGCACTAAAAATAATACCTCCACCCACCATTTCAAGTTTTACACCAATAAATGGCTGTGCCAGTACTACGCCTGTAACAATAACCGGTACAAATTTTACAGGTGCTTCTGCAGTGAGTTTTGGGTTAACCAATGCATCTTCTGTTATAGTAAATTCTGCTACTCAAATTACTGCTATACCTGCAGCAGGTGCTACTGGTATCATAAGAGTAACAACAGCGGGTGGTACAGCTATAAGTGCTGGTTCATTTACAGTAAATGCTTTACCAACCGTATTTAGTGTTACAGGAACAGGGTCGTACTGTAGTGGTGATTCAGGTGTAGGAGTTGGCCTAAGCGGTTCGCAATTGGGTGTAAATTATACGTTGTCACCGGGAGTGGTGGTTGTTGCAGGTACAGGTGCTGCCATTAGCTTTGGTAATCAAACAACTGCGGCTGGTTACACCGTTATAGCTACCAACACAACCACCAACTGCACTGCAACAATGGCTGGTAATGCAGTGGTTACAATTAATCCGGTGCCAACAGCAGTATTCGTCGCCAATGCAGGATCCTATTGTTTTAGTACTACCATTACTGCAATTGGCGGTACAGGCGGAACTATTTATTTTCAGGGAATTACTAGTGGCGGTACTTCAACAGGCAATCCTTCTTCTTCAGTTTTAGTTACTGGTACGGGTACTTATTATTTCAGGTCTATGTCTGCTGCCGGTTGCTGGGGAGCACAGGATAGTGCAGCTATAATTATACATCCACTGCCTGCGGTTAGTGCGCCATCATCGCTATGTGTTGGTAGTACAATCGCTTTATCGCCTAGTACAAACGGTACCTGGGTGAGTAGCAACAATGCCATAGCAACCGTAACCAATCAAGGGGTAGTAACCGGTATTGCAGCAGGCACTGCAATTTTTACTTATACCATTACAGCAACAGGTTGTAGTAATAGCACTGCTGCTGTTACAGTAAATCCATTGCCTGTTGTTGCACCTGTTTTGGGTGGCGCTGGCAGTGTTTGTGCCAACGCATCTATACCCAATTTCACCAATGCAACAGCGGGTGGTTTATGGTCAATTATAAATGGAACCGGATCTGCCAGTATTGACAATGGTTTTGTAACTGATTTATCTGAGGGCAATGTATCGGTTGTTTATACCTACAATAACGGCACCTGTACCAATGCAGTTTCATCAGCATTGGTAATAAGGCCGATACCTGCAATAGCTTCTATTGGTGGAGGAGTATCTGCTGTTTGTGTAGATGCTGTAACGCCCGCATTTACCAACCCCGTTACAGGAGGCGAATGGTCAATAAATAACGGAACTGGCTCTGCAAGCGTAACTATTGATGGATTGGTTACTGGCATATCTCATGGGTCTGTAAATGTTTTATACATGGTGAACGATGGCTATTGCTCAAGCGCTGTTGGTACTGCATTAATTATAAACCCACTGCCAATGGTGTCCGCTATAACAGATGGAGCCGATGCTGTTTGTGTACTATCATCTACACCGGCTTTTGAAAATATTACTGCTGGTGGTACATGGTCTATAACAAACGGGGCAGCTTATGCTTCTATTTCTGCTGCTGGCGTGGTAACAGGCATTGCTGCCGGAACTGCAACTGTAGCATATACCATTAACAATAGTATTTGTAGTAATACTGCCAGTAAAACAATTATTGTACACGCTTTACCAGTGCTCGATCCTATTGCGGGTGGTGCAGCAGCCGTTTGCATCAATACATCTACTCCTGCATTTACAAATACTACAGCAGACGGTACATGGTCTGTTGAAAATGGTACTGGTTCAGCTTCTATTACTACAAATGGGATTGTAACTGGCTTATCTGCCGGTACTGTTTTGGTAAAATATTTTTATGATAATGGTGATTGTACAGATGAAGTTACTACAACAATTACTATAAATGCTTTACCTGTTGCTGCAGTTATTACAGGCGATGCTGTTGTTTGTGCAGGCAATACCATTCAGCTTTATTCATCTGCTAGCGGCACAGGATTACTTACTTACACCTATACTTCTACCGATACATTATCTGCTGCAGTAACCAATACAGGTCTGGTAAGTGGTGTAATGGCTGGTACTGCAAATGTTTTTTATACAGTTTCAGATGTAAACGGCTGTTCAGTAAATTCACCAGTATTTCCGGTGTTAGTTAATGCAAGGCCTTTAGCCAATATTGCCAATATTGATACGGCTATTTGTAATGGAAGCAGTATCAATGTTTGGGGTAACGTTACCGCTAATGGTAACTGGCTTATAACCTTTAGTGATGGCAGTACTGCAACCGGTTACGGAAACGGTACTTTTAATTTTACGGTATCGCCTACAACATCTGCCAATTATACTATTACTTCTTTGGTAGATAGTAATTGTACTGCCATAGCAGCCGATCTTACAGGAAGTACGCTCGTAACGGTTAATGAGCCCGTTGTAATTGTAACACAACCAGCAGCCTTACAAACTGTTTGTACTGGTAATTCAGTTTCTTTTTCAGTTGCAGCAACTGGTACAGGCCTTACTTATCAATGGAGAAAAGGGTTGGTTTTATTAGAAAATGGTGGCGAAATATCCGGGGCACAATCAACCGTTTTGGTAATAAACAATATATCAGTTGCAGATACATCATTTGAATACAATGTAGTTGTAAAAGGTTTGGCACCATGCGATTCGATTGTTTCTGCTAATGCAGATTTATTGGTGAATGATGCAGTAGTTATAGTTACTCAACCTGTTTCGCAAATAGAATGTTTCGGCAACAATTTATTTTTTACTGTTAAAGCTACAGGCAGCGGAGTAACTTACCAGTGGCTAAAAAATGGTTTTCCGCTTACAGATGGAAGTGAAATAAACGGCGCCCAAACCGATAGCCTTACCATTATAAACATAGATATGGCAAGTGCAGCAGATTACAGCGTGGTGGCCACAGGGTTAAGTCCTTGTGCTACTATTACCTCCTCTATAGCAACACTTGTAGTGAACAATGAAGTTGTAATTGTAACACAACCAGCAAGCATAACAATTTGTGCCACCTTGCCAGTATCCTTATCTGTGGTTGCAACCGGCACAGGGCTTACCTACCAATGGTACAAAGGAGCAGTACCGGGTATTGCTCTAACAGATGGGTTAAATATTACAGGAACTACTTCTTCTACCCTAAATTTTACCCAGGTAAGTTTAGCAGATATGGATAATTACTATGTAGTGGTTAATGGCTTGTCGCCTTGTGCAAACATTCAATCTGATGATGTACTGCTAACGGTACAAAGTACCATTACTATTTTGCAACAACCAGTATCACAATCAGCTTGTGAAGGCTCCACTATCGATTTTACTGTAGATGCTGATGCAGGTGGTGATCCTTTATCTTATCAATGGAGAAAAAAAACAGGTACAGCTTTTGTAAATATTACAGGCGCAGATTTACCTATACTTAGCCTGGGCGGTATTACTGCTGCCGATGCAGGTTTGTACGATGTTGTAATTACCGGCACCACAGGTTGCACAACTGCTTATTCTGTACCCCAACTGCTTACTGTTTATCCGGTAACCGTCGGTGGTGTAGTTGATACAAGTTTGGCGGTATGCAGTGGCAGTAACAGCGGAACATTGGTTTTGAGTGAACAAACAGGTACAATTATTGGATGGGAATCTTCTACCAATGCCGGCCTAACCTGGTTGCCAATTGCTAATACCACCTCATCACAAACGTATAGCAATTTGATTGTTGAAACTCAATTCAGGGCAATTACACAAAGTGGTGTTTGTGCTGCTGGAAATTCATTACCTGCCACTATTTTTATCAAACCTTTGCCAGTAGCAATAGCAACACCAGCTTCACAAACAATTTGTTCAGGAGCCAATATTGACACGATAACTCTTACAGCTTTATTGCCTTTAACAAGCTTTAGCTGGTCAAGAAATAATACTGACTCAGCAACAGGGATTGCTGCAAGTGGAAGCGGTACTATCAGTGGATCATTTATTAATACAACTACTCAGTTACAAACTGTTTTATTTGCCATTACTCCTGCAACAGACGGCTGTATTGGTTCTTCCATTACTGCAACAGTAACTATTAGCCCAAATCCTGTTATGCTGGCTTCGCTGGCAAGTCAAACAATATGTTCAGCAAATGCTATCACACCAATTAATTTCTACAGTACTGTAACTGGTACAAATTTTAACTGGATAAGAGATAACTCTATAGCAATTACGGGCATGAGCAACAGTGGGAGCGGAGCTTTACTTAGCGGTGTACTAACCAATACCACTGCATCCCCAATATTGGTAACATTTACCATTACTCCTGCTGCAAATGGGTGTGATGGAATACCTGTTATTACTACTGTTTTGGTTAATCCTGCACCAACAGCAATTGTTTCAGTTTTATCTCAAAGTATTTGTACCGGCGCCTCCATTGCCGCTATCGAAATAAGCGGTTCGGTAGCTGCTACTTCTTTTAATTGGGTAAGAGATAACACTTCAACAGTAACCGGAATTGCTGTAAGTGGCAGTGGTAACATCGCCGGAGTTTTAACCAATACTACTCCTGCTGCTATAACAGTAACTTTTACCGTTATCCCTGTGGTAGATGGTTGTGCTGGTGTGCCGGTAAATTCTACCGTTATCGTATATCCACAAACTGTAGGCGGTACTACAAGTGGTAGTGCAACTGTTTGTGCAAGTGCCAATAGTGGTACCATTACTTTAAGTGGCCATACCGGAAATATTATTCGATGGGAGTCGTCTATTAACAATGGACTTAATTGGGTGGCCATTGCAAATACTACTATCAATCAAACCTATACCAATCTCACGCAAACTACTATTTACCGGGCTGTATTGCAGAGCGGCACTTGTGCTGCGGTTAATTCAACTACTACCACAATTACTGTAAATGCTGTGCCAATGGGTGGAAGTATTTCTGCCAATAATACTGTTTGTTCGGGTACAAATGGAGCTACACTTACACTGAGCGGACAATCCGGCTCTATCATTCGTTGGGAATCATCAACCAATGCTGGCGCAACCTGGAATACCATCTCCAATACAACTACTACGCTAAACTATCTTAATCTTACCCAAACAACCATTTACAGGGCTGTGTTGCAAAATGGTGTTTGCGCTCTTGTTTATTCAGGCACTGCAACCATTACTGTAAATCCATTGCCATCTATACTTACCGCTGTATTTACCAACAATGTGTGTTTTAATACAAGTGCACAATCGGAAACTTTAAGTTACACAAGCGTTTTAAACGGTGCCGACCAATACAGTTTAACATGGAATGCTACACCTGTAAATACATTTGCAAATATTACCAATGCTGCTTTGCCCGGTAATCCATTCACCATTAATGTACCTGCAAATGCTGCCGCAGGAACCTATACCGGAACCATTAGAGTGAGAAACAGTACAACAGGATGTATTGGAGTGGGAACAAATTTTACCATTACTGTAAACGCTACTTCTGTTGGTGGTGCAGTTAATACAAGTGCAACTGTTTGTAGCGGAAGCAATTCCAATACTCTATTATTAACTGGTTTTACAGGTTCAATAGTTAGATGGGAATCTTCTACCAATGGCGGCACTGTATGGTCGGCTATTACCAACACTGGCTTATCTCAATTGTACAATAATTTAACTGTACAAACTATTTACCGTGCGGTAGTAAAAAGTGGTGTTTGCCCATCGGTAAACTCATCTGCTGCAACTATTTCTATTAATCCATTACCAACTATAACTACAGCAGCTACAGCAGCCAACCGTTGTTTTGATGCAGTAAATAATCAAACAACAACAATAGCTTATTCTGCTACTGCCAATGCACCTGCTACTTATAGCATTAGCTGGAATCCTTCACCTGCAAATAGTTTGGCTGCTGTTACCAATGCTGTGTTGGTTGCCAGTCCTATTAGTATTTCAGTGCCTGCTAATACTGCACCCGGTACTTATACAGGCAATATCACCGTAAGAAATGCCAATGGCTGTACAAGCAGTCCTGCTAATACTTTTACCCTCACTATAAATCCTTTACCAGCCGTTTCTATGGCTGCGGATTATTGTACTGTGCCAGGCAAAGTGGTTTTAACTGCTACACCAACACCAGCAGGTGCATATACTTATTTATGGTCAATAGGCGGTACTACTTCATCAATTGAAGTTGATATTGCAGGCAGTTATTCGGTAGTTGTTACTAACTCAAATGGCTGTAAAACAACAGGTGTTATGACGGTAAATACCGAGCTGGCAACTAATGGTAATTTTGAAGCGGGTAACACAGGTTTTACAACAGGCTATACTTATGTAAATAATACAACCGTAAATGGATTATTTCCTGAAGGAAGATATACAGTAAATAATAATCCCAATATTAATCATAGTAATTTTTGGGGTATAGATCATACTTCTGGCACAGGAAGAATGATGATTGTAAATGGAGTGGTTGGCCCTATAGTTTGGCAAAATAATATTGCTGTTCAGCCCAATACAACATATTATTTTGCAGCATGGGCTTTAAGTGTAAACAATGCTGGAAATTATGCTATACTGCAATTTAGTATTAACGGTACTCCAATAGGAGCTTCTGTTCAGTTGGCAGCAGGTGTAAATAACAACGCCAATAATAAAAACTGGCAAAGGTTTTATGGTACCTGGAACTCCGGCGCTGCAACCTCAGCCGTTTGTTCAATTGTAGATTTAGTAAGTGCAGCCGGTGGTAATGATTTTGCATTGGATGATATTTCTATCAGTACATTATCACCTTATGTTAAGCTTACTTCTGCTCCTGCTACAGCGTTACAAACACTATGTAAAAATTCAAGCATCACCAATATTGTATATGCTGTTGGTGGTAATGGATCAAACCCCATAGTAGTTGGTTTGCCAACGGGAATAAGTACCTCTTTTAACGGAATAAGTTTAATTTTTAGCGGTGTACCAACAGTTGCGGGAGTTTATAATTATACGGTTACATCACCCGGTTGTTCGCCAGTAACATTGGGCGGGCAAATCACTGTGCAGGAACAAACAATAACCCAAACCTCTGCAGTTGCAACAGCAGTACAAATTATTTGCAGGGGTAGTGCCATCTCCTCTATTACCTACAGTATAGGAGGAACAGCCACAGGAGCTGGTGCAACAGGTTTGCCAGCAGGTGTAACAGGCAATTACTTAGGTGGCATATTTACTATTAGCGGAGCGCCAACCCTTGCAGGTACATACAATTATTTAATTACAACCACAGGTACATGTACAGGAGTAACAGCAGCCGGAACTATTACCGTAAATCAACCAATCATTGCGCCCGTTTCGTTGACAGCAAGCCAATTTATTATATGTACCGGCAGTACTACTACTATTTCGCAAGTTGGTGGTGCACTTGGAACGGGTGCTGTTTGGAGATGGTACACCGATGCTACTTTTACCAATTTTTTGGGTACAGGTGTTGGCGCTAGTGCCAGTCTTTCTGTAAGTCCTGCAGCTAATACTACCTATTATTTAAGGGCAGAAGGTGGCGCAACGCCTTGTGCAGGCACGGTAGCAGGCCCTTTAGCTGGCGTTACCATTACAGTTATACAGCTTTCTGCAAATCCTGTATCTGCAGCAAGCTCTGCAAATAATTTTTGCCCGGGCACTGGTACTACTTTAACCATCAATGGTGGGGGAGGAGGCGGTGTAGGAGAATCAATTGCCTGGTACACCGGGTCTTGTGGTAGTGTATTGGTAGGTACAGGAAATAATCTTCTTGTATTTCCAACAATAACTACTACTTATTTTGGCCGCTACCAAAATGCATCGCCTTGTAATTACAATACAAGCTGTGTTTCTGTTACGGTTAATATAAATGCTGCCGGTAGCTGGCTGGGTATTAATAATAATTGGTTTGATGTACTAAATTGGTGCGGCGGTGTACTACCAAGTAGTACTACGGATGTTTTGATAAATGGCGGATTATCCTTTTATCCAATATTAACTGCAGGGGTTGGGTCGGTAAAAAATATTACCATCCAGGCTAATGCCTCCTTAACTGTATTGGCAGCAAAAATACAGGTGGCTGACACTTTAGTCAACAATGGAGTATTTAATGCAACCACTGCTATTATAGAGTTAAACGGAACATCGGCCTCTCAATCAATTAGTGGCAGTTTGTTTGTTAATAATAGAATAGAAGCTTTAATTATTTCTAATCCATTTGGTGTAAATGTTTCTAGTCTGCCAAATGGTAACCTTGTTATTTTGGATTATCTGGCTTTTGGAAATGTGAACAATGCAATTTTAAATACCAACAACAACATTACCCTTAACTCAAATATTCTCAAAACTGCCAGGGTTGCCGATATTACAAATAATGGTGTAAACAGTAGCAATAATATTATTGGTAAAGTAACTGTAGAACGTTTTATACCTCCAAAACGTTCGTGGAGATTGCTGTCTGTTCCATTGCAGGCATTGGCAGATGCACCTACTGTAAATGAGGCCTGGCAGGAAGGAGTTGTAAATACAGATTTTGTATTTGCTAATAATCAAAATCCAAAACCGGGCTATGGTATGCACATAAGTGGCAGCAGCCCTGCATTGGGTTTTGATCTTACGCCCTTAAACAACCCTTCTATCAGAACATACAATTCATCAAATGATACCTGGTCTGGTTTACCTAATACACTTTCAACTAAACTAACTGATTACGCTGCATTAATGGTATTTGTTAGAGGTAACAGAAGTACACAGCTTAGTCAAAATGTAAGTGCAACAACATCAAGCGCTGTTCTAAGAGCAACCGGTCATTTAAATACTGGATTACAATCAATATCAATACCAGCCTCTACAGGTACTTTTACAATTGTTGGTAACCCTTATGCATCTGCCATTGATTTTAGAAAAGTAACTATTTCCAGTGCTATTACTGATGGGTTCAGTGTTTGGGATCCAAGCCTTACAGGTAGTTATAATGTAGGTGCTTTTCAATATTTTATCAAGTTGGGTTCAGACTATATAGTATTTCCGGGTGGGGGTAGTTACGGGGCACCGCTTAGTATTACCAATTCCATACAATCCGGACAGGCAATAATGGTACAACATAGTGGTGCCGGCAATTTGCAAATAAATGAAACTGCAAAAATCAGTACCAGCACCAGTACTTCTTTTAGGCCGGCACCGCTATCTCTGCCCGGTTATTTGGGTACTTTTGTTCATTATTTAGAGCCAGATAATAGTACCATCCTCATTGATGGGGCATTGTCGATGATTGGCAACGATTATTCTAATGCATTGGATAAAGAAGATTTTAAAAAGCTGGGAAATCTTTCTGAAAATCTTAGCATAGTAAATAATAATTTTTTATTGGCCATTGAAAGGAGGAATATCATTACAAAAGATGATACCATTCAGCTAAAATTCTCAAAAGTAAAAGTGAGGAAATACCGCTTTGTCTTTAATGTTAATTTACTTCAAACTGATGGGCTTACTGCAATGCTTGAGGACGTTTACCTGAAAACAAAAACACCACTTTCTTTTGGTGGCATTTCTATGTATGATTTTAATATAATCAATCATCCAGAGTCATACAATCCATTAAGATTTAGAATTGTATTTAAAGCTTTAACTACACTGCCAGTGAAGTTTACAGCCATTACAGCTACCAGGCAAAATGATGCTGTTAAAGTGGTATGGAAAGTAGCCAACCAAATAAATATTGCAAAGTATGAAGTTGAAAAATCTACTGATGGAAGTAGTTTTAGCAAGATAGGTACTGTAGGTGCTAATAATAATCTTTTAAGCTATTTTTTAGCAGATAAAAATCCGGCAGAAGGAAATAATTTTTACAGGATAAAAAGTATTGGTATGGCAGGTGAAACAGGCTTCAGCAATATTGTAAAAATAACCTGGATAAACACGCAGCCTGTTATTGCCATATATCCAAACCCGGTAAGCGGGGGTATTATAAACTTATATTTTAGTAATACTGCAGCAGGTTTATACGCAGTAAAAGTATTTAA
Organism: Chitinophagales bacterium; assembly: GCA_038234405.1. Classification (GTDB taxonomy): domain Bacteria; phylum Bacteroidota; class Bacteroidia; order Chitinophagales; family Chitinophagaceae; genus Ferruginibacter. The sequence goes on along the minus strand of JBBQTZ010000026.1, from coordinate 12,860 downwards.
TAGTTTAAATCAATGCTTGTTGACCAAACAAATACAGCATAATGGTAATAATACATCGCACCAGGTAAAGGGTAATCAGTTTTTATTACCAGGTAGCTATTATGCAATAATTTATCGCCCCGATCTTTCAACACAAATTGTACAATTTGTAACGAAGTAAAGAACCTTCAATTACAAACGGAGCTAACAGTTTACAACTTTATCCAGTTAGGATGAAAGAAGCAGGAGGTTGCTCCTTTTAACCAGCTTTTGCAGATGAATTAGTCGCAGATTTTCAACTGCAATAGCCAGGTTTATTCCTGGGTAAAATTGGTATTAATCTGAATAAAAAAACTGGTTGCTTTTTACACAACCAGATTGAATGCTTTCAGCTATAGGCAAATGGGAAATTCTTATTCTGCTATGTTAGGTACTAAATCCTTTACAGGTAATACAGCAGCTTTATTTTTACTTTTTAAATAAGGTAAATGATACTCTTCATAAAATTGTTTTTGGCTATCCCTGTAGTTGGTAACAGCGCCCAGGGTATGCATCATTTTTACATACAACCATGCCAGATCTAACTGATAAGGCAAAAAACCTGATTTAGCACTCTTTGGAAATAAGTGGTGGTTATTATGCCATTCACCCGCTACGTATCCGGGCCATATTTGGTTAATAGACATATCTTGTTTGTTATGATCAATGCCATCTTGCCTTAAATCTTTTCCTTTGCCATGGCCTTCGTAATTAAAAGTACGTACGCCAACAGCCCAAATAAAAGCTCCTGCAAACAAGGCTGTAACAAGGCCAACGCCTCCAATAAGATAAAATACTCCTATCCAAAAGCTCCAGTTTAAAATCCAGCTTACTACACTTGCAAATGGGCGGGCAAAAGAACCCCATTGTTGGTACTGAGCATAGTCATTTCCTTTAAGCCCCGTATGTTTCATAAGGTGCAAAATATGGTTGTAATCTTTTTGCGAAAGATTTTTTGCAATAGGCTGGTGATTAACATCAGCCAAAAAGCAGTATAAAAATCCGCCTTCAGCATAATATGGATCACCGGGCGTGTCGCTTTTTGCATGATGTACATGGTGCGATACCACATAAATTTCTTCAGGTATTATGCTGAGCATCAGGTTTTTAGTGAAAAATTTCCACCAGTCATTTTTAAATGTGTATGCTCCATGTGTACAATACCGGTGGTACCAGATAGTGCCGTGTGTGCCCATCAAAATCATCCCATACACAAACCCTGCGGCCAGTAATGTAAGACTGAAATACTTGGTTACAAACAACACAAAAAATGGGAAAAGTAACAATACTTTAAGCCAGCTAAAAAATGGCAGCCAGTTTTTCTTGTTGTTAAAAACGTTGAGTCTGGTAAAAAACTCTTTCAAAATCTGTGAAGAGCTTGGTTTACTAAAATTGCCTGAGGCATCCTTCCAGCCATAGGAAGGGGTTTGTAGCACATCGTCTAAAAAAGCCATTGGATTTTAAAAATAAAAGGTTGAAAAATTGCGGATATCATTAATTATTCAACTAATGTAGGTAAAAAGAAATAGGAACCATACAATTTTTTTTTAAATGGCTTGCTGCTTTACATAATCTTAAACAAAATCAGTTTACAACAAACAAATTCTGATGGAATGCAGGCATGTACATTCAATAATTCATTGCAGCTTTTTTCTCTTTTTTAAAATTTCACTTGTCCACATCCTGCATATATGGTAGTAAACCGTTCATATAAATCTGCTGATTGTCGTACATTTAAACAGGCTGCTTTAGCAATTATATCAAATTTTTATTCTTTCTTTCTTCAATACTCAATTCTTCTAATGAAAGAATGAAGTAATCCTTATTGTTCTGCATTTATATTTTGATGTAATTTAAAAGTTGTGATATCGGCTAATAAATTTCTGAATATCGTATGGTTTTGGTATTTTTCATCTTACATTTTTTCTGTCAATCGTCTTGTTTTGTTAATTTTTATTCTAAAACTAATTATATGTGTAAAGCAAAAACTCTTTTATTATTCTGTTTACTTCATAGAATAACAAGAGAAATAAAAGAGCAGAAATTATAGCTGTAAAATAAGATTAATATTTATTTTTCAACTGTTTTTTTAAGTAAATCCAAACCTTGTTGATTGGTCTTTTCCATAGCTGCTTTTGCACCAAAAAGCCACATAAAAAAGGCATCAACTAAACCTGATTCAACTTTAAAATCTTGTTTTACTTCTACCCCGTTTGCAGTTTCAGTAAAATAATAATTGAAAGTTGGTTTGGCTACAAATGGTTTTTGAATATCGCATTTCATACCCACAAAACTGTGTTCATCAATTTTTACGATTTCCTGGTATCCTACATCTTTGCCTTTATTTCCATCCCAATGGTATTGCCCAAATCTTACTTTCGTCAGTGTAGTTTCATCAGAATTGCAGTAGAAGTTTAGCAGGAATTTTTTATCGGCAAAGTGTTACCAAAAATTTTTTATGGCTACAGTTCCTTGCGAACAAATCGTATCAACGCACTGCTTTGCTCCGTGCTTTCCAGTCTTGTTTCGTAGCGCTTGCCAGCTACTATGGCAACCATTAATGAAGTGTTGGGTGGAATGGATCCCAGGTTTTCTGCTACCATCACTAGCTCGTTAGTTTGTTGCAATGTTGCAACAGCTAATTTGATTATATACCCTTTGTCTGAAAGACGTACATGCTCGTACAACAATTGGTTGTTTAGAAAAATTGCGATAGAATCTCCATCTACCTCTGCATTGTCGTAAAACTTTAATTCGATTGAATCACCACTAATGAGTATCTCCTCCATTAATTGTTTGCGACGGGTGGCAAATTTTTGTTCGTTGTTTAAAGGCAAGGCTGCAAAAACCGGCTCTTTAGCAGGTAAAAGTTTTGGTTGTACTGCCGGCTCCTTTTTAGGGAAAGCAACGGGTACCTGTTTTTTAGGTTGTATTGCAATATCTGCAGGTGCTTGCTTTTGTGGTATTTGCTTTGCCACAATGGGCTCAACGGGTATGGGTTTAGTAAAAGCCAATTTGCCAATACTGTCAATCAATTCGGGGTTGTTGGCACCGAGGGTGTAATTGTCAATTACAAAATCCCATTCATCGTTAAAAGTATGCCCATCTGTTTTTTGCAGATCCACTATGCCCACTTCCTGCGCTGGATTTTCTTTTAAAGATGCCTTTCCATTCAGGAACATTTTAGTACCGCCGGGGCAATTAAAATCTGCGGTTGATAGATAGGGGTTAGCAGACTTTACAGCAAAAAGACGGCTGCTGTTTTTCTCCTCAATCAACTGGTCATCCCACCACACAACGCTATTGTCCCGGTCATCAAAATAGCCCTTGATGCTGTAACGCCGGTAACTGTTGGCGGTTGCGTAATAGTAACTGGTACCGGTGATGCTGTCGCCGTTTTTAATTATTTTAAGTTCTACATTTTTGTGATTAATCTTGCCTTTCCAACTGCCGGTAACGGGTTGGGCAGTTGCAAATAAAAAAGATACAATGGCTACCGTAAACAATATAAGGATAGGATAATTTTTCAAACGGTTTTACCTGGCGTTTTTATTAAACAGGTGAGTAAAAATAGGGTTTTAAGTGTTAATGATTTCCCAACCCGGCAACTTTTCGCCGGATGATAGGTAAGCCGGTGGGCTTGTGTATAACCTCACTATTTTCTGCTGACAATGCAGAGTTATTAACTAATACATTTTTTCATAATAGCCCTTATCTGATAAGCAGGATAAAGTATTAAATATTAAATATTTCTGCAGATTTTAATGCTTCTGCTAACTTATGGTTCATTGAGTGGTGTATGTCGGAAGGTTAGGCCTCGTTCTCATGAAATAATTCACGATTCCGGCTAACAAAGAACTTTGCCAATGATTTAATCGTTAATTTTTTTACAAATGATATTTGTCTAAAACTACCAGGCCAATTACACTAACGTTTGTTTAAGTTGTTGTTTGCTTGCCTGTAACCGATTCATAAATATTAAATGCTTCTGACTGTAGGTTAATAAAAAATACTTTTTTCTAAAAAAAATCAACTACGTGAAGTTTTTGATTATACATTTTCTATTTCAACAAAACATATTAATAAAGGATAGTTTATAAATAAAAAATGGCTCAATTCAGGTAAAAGTAATTTATGTTTCAAATATTTTGACCTTTTTTGACATTGCTGAAATAAAGAATCGGTTTCTCTGTGCAATTCGATACATTTAGTAATATTTAATTTGAATTGCATTGTTAGTCAACGATTTAAAGCTGTTAATAAAAATAAAAACTAATAAAATAACAGCAAATATTACAATGTTTAATTCATTTATTAAGTTACTTTGTACAAAATAACACTCAAAACTATAGCGGCATCGTTTATTGCTGTTTTAAAATTTAAGTGTACAGATGAAAAATATATTTACCATCATATCGTCTCTTTTACTCATTGGGGGTTCAGTATTTTTAGATACGTTTTTATCTGATGCTAATACGAATGTTCCTATTGTTACAGAACAATATACATATAAGCCGGTAAAAGCTAACACATACAACTTAAAAATTGAATCGTTTCCCTTTAACGAGGACAATACAAAAAATCAGGTAGAAGGCGTACATGTTGCGAATACCCGGTTTGCCATTGTGCGGAAGATAATTTTACGCCATCCTTGTTTTGCTCCTTTATCTGTTTTAAACAGGCATTCAACAACAGTATTGACAAAATTAAATAAAACCCATTCTAACTATATTGGCTTTATCGATAATAACCTACCGCTTCATGTACGCAATTGTAGCTGGTTAATCTAGTAGTATCCTCTTTTTCTCCGTTCCGGATATTATCGGAAAGGCATGCATAAATGCGGCCTTCTACAAAATATTTTCTAACATAAAATTTAGTAAAATGAAAAATTTAAATATCATATTGGTAACTTTATTTACCTTAATATCTACAGGTGTGTTTGCACAAACTAATAACAACAGATCAAAGAAAGAGCAAATGAAAATGGAAGTGGTAAAAATGAATACTACTCCGGTGAAATTCATCAATAATGTAACTGCAATTAACAGGTCTGCTAAAGAGCAAATGAAAACCGGTATGATGAAATCGGTCAGTGCTGAACAATCTCATGCAATGGTGTTTGATAATTCGGGAAATTGCCCGAACAAGCTACCAAGTCTACACCTATCACCCAAGGAGCAATTAAAAATGGATGTGGTGAAAATAAATCAATGCATGGTAGCTGCAAGCGATACTGCTGTAGTAAAGGATGGCAAATGCGTTAAGTGTGGTAAATATGCTTCTAACGGCAAAAAGTAGCGTATTAAATGTACCAATGTATGTGCAACGAATGCAGGTAGGTTTTTTTAAACTTGTCTGCATTTTTTTTTATGAGAATCCATCAGGCAGGCACCATCCCTATCATTGCTATTTGTTTCAAACTTACTTTTCAACATTTCCTGTTTTCTTCAACGTCTTCCGTTATAAAACTTTATTTCATCCAACGGCTTCAGCTATCAAACTCTCATACTGTAAATTATGATGTTTCCAGCAACGTCTCTAATCGGGCATTATGCAAAGCCAAAAAAGTTATGCCAATTATAGAATAGAGAATTGTTTATTGATACTCCACTCTGTCAAGCACAGAGGTACTTGCTTTCACGCAAAACCATGAAAGCTACGTTGCCTGGAAAGAAGCTTTAAGAAATAAATTTATTTGGTGCCTGATAATGAAACATAAAGATTGACAATTTCAATTAATTTCTCGTTGCCGAATAAGTAAAATTTCCCGACCTGCTCAAATCAAGTGTAATGGTATAGTTTCCATCTGTAGGTACCGTTATATTTTGCACAGTGGCATTATTGCCACGAAAAGGATTGTTGATAAATGCCAGCTTGCCTGTAGCATTTACGCCCATTGTAATAATGGATTGATTGTTTGCCCTAAAACGGAAACTGCCGCTTGCAGTAAGATTGGTGGTCAATTGCCAGGTTTGGCTCGCAGTATCATAATTCATAAGAAGATCTGTGCTGGCCCCTGCGCTTGTTGCATCACCTATCACTGACCAGTTTGCTTTAGTGGCTGTCCATCCATTTACTGCGGAATTAATGTCGGCAGTAAGATAATAATATCCTGCAGTGGGAACGGAAAGATTGGTTGCCGCAGGTGATGTGCTGAATGTGCCGCTGGTATTACCATTGCCATAGTTCGTGCTGTTCCAGTCAGGTGCATTTGTGTATTTGAATGCTAAACCGGGCCCGGGAAAATTGATAAAGCCATCAAACTTTTTTGGCTGTCCTTCCACTTCATTTATCAAAGGTGCAGTAGCCGGACTCCAGTTTTGGTAAGCACCGGGAACAAAAAGAAATACCGGATTCTGGTAAATGCTGATATTGTTTTCAACCGTAAATTTTGCATGGGAGCCTACAAACAAAAATGCATCATACAAAAAATAAACAGGCACATCGAGTGTACATTGTGCGCCTGCCGGAGGGATAATCCTTACTTCTGCCCCTGCTGTAAGCCTTAATGGTGGTTTATTATTGTTAAGCCAGTTGACTGAATTACTCCAGTCTCCATTGCCGTTAAAAATGTATATACTTTGCCGTGAGCTGATTGTTTTTGCCTTATTGGTGCTTTGTGCAAGGTTGATCAAAGTGTCATTTCCCAGCAACGCCTGTCCATCCAAAGGAGCATACAATTCCAAACTTGACTTAAGCATTTTGCCCCTGCTGAGTTGTGTTATTTCTTCGCCATTCATTCCTGAGCGGTAAAAAAGCCAATCCCGGTAATCAATCGTTAATGGGGCAGTAGGATCATGTAGGAAAAAATTGGTGGCTGTTAATTTTTCATTGATGCGGCCGGCCTCCATGCTGTCGGTATACAAAATAGTTTCACCTCGTGCGTAAAAATGAGTGATGGTTATTTTATGCCACTGTCCATCATTCACTATCCTGTTGCCGGCGATAGTACCCCCATTGGGCGAATTATAAACTGCATAACCTGTTGAAGCCGCAAGAGAGAGTTTTCCTTTTGCACTACCCTGTGTAAAACTGGCAATGGTTCCCGGCTGTGATGTGCGGATGTCGAAAGACTTTGTAAATGAATGTACAATATTTTCAGGTATAAAACTAAGCTGGTCGCTTGTCACTGATTTCCCCATGGACAGGTAAGTGCCGTGTAGTTTTATCGGCTGTGGTTTACCATTACTCAATGCATCAAATAAGGAAGGCACCATTGTATAAAACATTTCAGTATGCCCGGCATGGTTGGGATGGGCAGCATCATTCTGGTACCCAAAAGCCCAGCGGCCGGCACCATCATCAATGGCACCCAGTAAATTCACTGACGGTACATCCCATTCATGCATTAGCAGGTTCATCTGTATGGTGAAATTATATTCTGTGCTGCCAAAGTTTCCGTTTGAATAAGCATTGGTCACAATTGGAATTTTACCTACCGACCTTGCTTTGGCAATCAGCAAAAGCATATTCTTTTTAAACTGGTCAAAGGCAGATTGTCCGCCACCTGCAATACCTTCGTTGGAGAGGGAGAGTGCGTAAACAACATACCTGCTTTTGTCATTAAGTAAATCTGTATCCCACCTTCCCTGTACCCAAAATGTGTTATTGCCATCTACAGAAATGTTAGACAGCTTCCAGTTTTTTCCCTGCCCGCTGTTGAAACGCTGGTTTTGTAACTGGCCATACTGGTACGGATATCCCTGCCTGTTAGTGGCACCAAAACCATTTGATACAGATGAACCCATCTGTGAATATTTCAGGGTGTCTATTGGGTAGGTGGCGTAAGTATTTGTAAGAAGGTTTACACGGATCAGCACATTGCCGGAATCTGCCGGATCAATGGCAGGCCCACTTGTTTGAATGGTTCCGCCGGAAGCACCGGCACCATATACTATTGCAGTACTGCTGTTTTGTGTGGTATAAAGCTGCAATGTACCGCTGGAAGAAATTTTTGTGTACAGTTCAAAAAGGCCGGGTGTAAAACCATTTACATCCGGGGTTCTGTTCATGGGGATTGCAGTGGCGATATTGTTTCCATTGATGGTGGCGGTGCCTGATAAATACAATTCAGATAATTGGTTGCTGATGACTATTGTTTTTGTGGCAGTAAGTGGCACAGCATTATGCAGAATGGAAGCACTAATAATAACGGTTCCGTTTTTCTTTGGGGTAACCACCCCTGTTGCACTAATGGTAGCTATTTCAGTATCATCTACGTACCAGCTAGCCGGTCTTGCTGTGGCAGTAGCAGGTGTGTACAGTAAACTCATTTGCGTTGTTGCACCAAGTGTGCTGATGTCATTTCCTGTAATGGCGATTGAACTGGCATCCACCTGCGAAAGCTCCTCTACTTTCATCATATTCAGATAACCAAAACCACCGGATAAGGCAGCGATGCTGATAGAAATTTCGCCCGTTTCATTCGGTATAATGGCCTCTGAAATAAAAAAAGAACTGTTATTACCATTGTATCCTGCGCCGCCCAAATTGGTGCCGGAACTTTGCAGATTGCCTGCATTTGTGGTGAGCCCGGTTACCGTATAAGCCGTAATTCGGGCAGGGTCGGCATTGTTACGACTACCAAACAAATAGAACTTATATGCTTTGGAGGTATTCAGCCCCGTTAGTTTAAACGAACCAGCGGTAGTGGTGAAAAAATAATCCTGCGTAGCAGTAGCAATGGCCAACTCACCAAGTAATATTTGATTGGGTGATAAAAGGCCGCCATTCTGTATGCCGTTTGAAAGTAATTCAGCAGTAATTACTAAATTAAAACCTGTTGGAATATTGGCAGCATTAACAAGTGATATAAAAGTATTGGCAGCAGGATTGGTTGGATTATTCCAGTAATTGCTATTTGCATCAGGACCAGGAGTTACGTTGCCATTGGTTACATCATTGGGGCCGAAATCCACGTAAATTTTTTGCAGTACAGTTTGTGCAGTAAGGGAAAACGACCCAATATACAGGATGGCAAAAAATAGCAGTACAGTTGCTTTAGAAAAAAAATTGTTTTTCTGTATGCTGGTATGTCGCAGGTGCATAATGGAATTTGTGTCGCTGTTTAAAACAATACTGAACCTGTAAAACAATTTTTATTTTACCGAAGTTCATTGCTCAAATTTATTACTTGAAATGATGCAATAGGAAATTAGTATGCTTTTTCTTTTACGTCAGTTGGCAGGATATAGAGGTTTTGCAACGTTTATCTATACTTTTCCCGTGCTTTATTGAGCAATGCTTCGCTCGCAGTAGCCCCCTACGTTGGTTAGCCACTAACCATTGCTTACAGTAGCACCTCGTTCTTTTAACCCGATATTACAAGGAAGGAGGACAAAGCAATAATACATTTTTGCGGTCGGATAACAAGCTGTGTGGTTCCTCGGTGGCGTTGTAGAAGAACCCGAGAAAGGCTTGAGTGCTGGGTTGGGCCACTCTTTTACAGGTTATCTTTATTGAGCTTTTATTGGCGTGATATATAAAGTACTGTGCCGGCGATAGTTTTTGGCATCGAAATCTATAAGTGATGAAACAATTACTATTGAAACCCCAACGTGAAATTTATTTGATTTTTTAGCTGCCAGTTAACTCGTCCCTTGCAGGAATAATAGGTCAAGCAATTATAGTCTCCTTTTTCGTTTGCGTATTCAAAATTTACTGCACACACTTTATTCATCATATCGCCGGGTAATTCTTCATTTTCGTAATTAAAATTACTGATCATAGAATAGCTACCCATCTTATTTCTTTCAGCTACTTCCAATTTTTCCTTTACAGTAAAAGTGAGTTCAACTTTTTCATATACTAGGTTATTTGATTTAGTTAATTTTTTAAACATCACTCATACACACCAGGCTACTGGTAGTTTTTAATAAAAAATAATAGTTGCTGGCATTATTGCTTCATTAAAAATAAAAGGATCAATGCCATAATTGTTGAAGTATATAAAAGTGTTACCGCTGCCTTGGTACGTCTTGTTTAACTAAGGCGCTCAATTAGAGAAAAAAACTTAATGGAGTCACTAACCATTTTTAGGGACAAATGTTTTGTGTAGGAACTAGAGCGACGGCCAATTAAGATTTCCATGCAATTACTCAAGGTTGCGTCATAAACTGCAACTGCAATTTTTAAATGTAGTCTTAAGGTTGTTTCTTAACATTATTGTTTTTTAATAATAAAACCTATTGTTATAAAATTAAAAATTTTCTTGTTCCTGATAGTAGTAGGCTTTTTAGCCAGGCTACATGCCCAAAGTGTTGGCATAAATGATAATGGCAACCCGCCTTTTGCCGGTGCCATCTTAGATGTGCAAAGCAATACAAAAGGATTACTGTTTCCAAGAATGTCCACTGCACAGCGCAACGCAATTGTGAATGTTACCACTGGCCTGATGGTGTGCGATACAACCTTGAACCAGGTTTGGTACTACTCAGGTGGGTGGAAATCTATTGAAGGTACTGCCTGGTAGTTGGATGGAAACACAGCCATCAATCCCGCTAATGATTTCATTGGTACAACTGATCATCAATCCCTTAATTTTAAAACCAATAATACAAACCGATTGACCATAAATAATATTGGTGATATTGTAATTCCAAGTGACCAGCAGACTTTACAATTTGCTGCCACTACCACCTCCAATAGGCCGATAATGCAGATGTTTACTTCCGGTACTTTAAACAGAGACCGGATGATTGTTGCTCATTTACCAGGCTTTCCAAATTGGGGTATTGAATATTGTGATACCAATGATGTTATTTACATGCGATCTTTTTTTGGCAGAAAGTTTGGGTTTGAATTGATTTTAGGCCACATGGGCATAGGAGTTGAAAATCCGGCATTTCCGCTTGATGCAGTTGGTAGAATCCGTCTGCTTTCTGGTACAATAACCGTTTTTGTTTTATCAGCAACAATTAATAGTTACAAAGTGTTAACAAAGTTAACTCCGAAAATAAAAGAGCGATTAAATAAAGGCGATTTACCTTCTGGAGCAATTGTAATAAAGGCAGATTAAATTTTGCGCCAAAAAATACTTTCAGCCGTGGTTCATTTCTCCACGAAATATTGCTTGCCGCATTTTACTGCCGGTGACTTAGTTGGTTTTAATAAATTTATTTCATCAACAAAGAACAATATATTTTCAAATGGAAATGCATGTATTGTTTAATTCCCCTCTCAGTTTCACTCAGCATTTAAAAGTTCCAGGGCAAGCCTCCACTAAAGGTTTTGTAGCGTTGCTGTGGGACTCGCCGGTTTCCGGGAGGACTGTTTAAATCTTAATAATTATTTTTTGAAGCTGGAGAGTATTTAGCTCATGCACCCTGCTGCAACGGCGGCGGGTTCTGCCCGGCGCATACCTTCCGTACAAAAACCCGCATGGGAACGCTTAAATTTTAGGGAGACACGTAGTGGCATGAGAATAGTAAACCACCCCTAACCCCTCCATGGTAGGGGAACTGATCTCCGCTATTATTAGAAGTCTTTATTTTCGTGGGTTCTCATTCCACTCCTTTGGAGGGGTTAGGGGTGGTAGGTATTTAATTCCACAATAATTTTCACTTAGCATTTAAAAGTTCCAAGGCGAGTCTCCACTAAAGGTTTTGTAGCGTTGCTGTGGGGTCTCGCCGGTTTCCAGGAGGACTGTTTAAATCTTAATAATTATTTTTTGAAGCTGGGGTTTATTAAGTTCATGCACCCTGCTGCAATGGCGGCGGGTGCTACCCGGCTATATACCTGCCGCAGGGAAACCCGACTGAGAACGCTTAAATTTGGGGAGACACGGAACGGAATTAAGTCCGTTCCAATGTGCATTTTTCTTCGTAATTTTATTTTATGGATCTTAAAGAACTTATAACTATCGACAACGACATATTAAGTGGTCAAACAGTTTTTAAGGGGACTCGTGTACCTGTGGAGTCTTTATTTGACCACTTAGAAGCTGGCGTAACAATCGATGCCTTTTTAGAAGACTTTCCTACCGTGTCTAAAGTGCAAGCAATTGCACTATTGGATTGGGCCAATAAATTATTGAACACAAAAAATCTGGACCAACTCTATGCGGCTGTTGCTTGAAGAGAATTTACCCAAAAGGCTCAAACTCGATTTTACAGCTTATGAAATTTACACCGTTCGTGACAAGGGTTGGAATGGTATTAAAAATGGCGAATTACTACATTTGCTTCTCGCAAGCAACTTCACTGCACTTTTGACCTTTGATAAGAATTTACAATATCAACAAAACTTTATAAAATATACAATAACCGTTTTTGTTTTATCAGCAACAATTAATAGTTACAAAGTGTTAACAAAGTTGACTCCGAAAATAAAAGAGCGACCAAATAAAGGCGATTTACCTTCTGGAGCAATTGTAATAAAGGCAGATTAAATTTTGCGCCAAACAATACTTTCATCCGTGGTTCGTTTCTCCACGAAACATGGCTTGTCACATTTTACTGCCGGTGACTTAGTTGGTTTTAATAAATTTATTTCATCAATAAAGAACAATATATTTTCAAATGGAAATGCATGTATTGTTTAATTGCCCTCTCAGTTTCACTCAACATTTAAAAGTTTCAGGGCGAGTCTCCACTGAGGGCTTTGTAGCGTAGCCGTGGGACTCGCCGGTTTCCGGGAGGACTGATTAAATCTTAATAATTATTTTTTGAAGCTGGAGAGTATTTAGCTCATGCACCCTGCTGCAATGGCGGCGGAGAATGATCAGCCCTCTTTTCTCGTATAAGCATCAACCCTATTGCTCGGCAAGTTGCTCTCCAGCAGAGCTTGCTTCCTCTTTGGGATGACGTGCTAAGTCTAATGATTTACTCAATCAAAGTCAC
>JBBQTZ010000025.1:0-31800 GCA_038234405.1 Chitinophagales bacterium | reverse complement strand
GGATGGCTGCGATTCGATGCAGACGAATGGCCTCCAGTCTGCGGTACAACGATACACCTGCGGCGACCTTCAGCCCAATACAACGTATAGCATCCAGCTTTTCTTTCACAAAGATTTTAAAGATAAACTTCGGCTGGGTTTGATTACCGGTGGAGTAGCACCAACGGCTGCGCCATTACCGGTTGCAGGTATGCAGGCTTCCAATGCTCTGGGTATATTAACTGCTACAGCAGCGGGCATAACAAATACCATGTTTGATTATTTTGGATGCAATAGCAGGCACAGTGTAGGTGCCTGTGGTGCTGCTATCCCGGCAACGGGTATCACATTCGGCGGGGTAAAATATAACCTGAGCAGTTTTGCAACCTTCACACTTTCTGCCACAGCAGCCATCCGTTTTCGGCCTGGTATGATTACCTGTGGATCACGGCCTATCATCCGGCTTTTTAAACAATCGGTCACCACCAATTGTGCCGGTTTAGACACGGCCAATTTAGTTGGAACAGCTACTTTCAATACCGAAATTGAATGCCTGGCGCCTGGTAATTATGTAGTGCAAATACTTGGAAGAGACGATCCAATGCCGCTGACTTCCTATAATTATTTTACACCCACTTATAATTACGACCAATGTCTTTTTACCAACCTTGGGTCAAGGTTCCGGTTGGATATGGACGTTTACACACGCAAGGCTTTTAACAAATATTCACTAAATGTAGCAGGTGCATTTGATAGTATCAACAGGGTGGGTGCCGTGCAGCAACCTTTATTAAATGGCATTGCTTACAGATCGGCTCCTGATACCATTGGCTGTCAGCCAACCCTACGGCCATTCGATACCACCTGCTCTCCTTTAAACGATAAAATTATTTACAGGCAGTTCATATTGGCAGATAGTGGCACTGTAGGTTTTAGCGACCTCACTTATTCTAACAATCCGCCATTCAGGTATAAATTATACAGCGGTGATGCCAATGCATTGGCAACAGCACAAAACGTTTTTAATTTTCCCAATAAGGTTACAGGCATTGTACCAAAGTCACTTTGCCTTGATGGATTGTTATACTGCGCCAACAAAACTGTATGTGTAACACCAGGCACCTATACTTTTGCCAGCATGGGCAGTACAGGCGATGTAGGCCGTGCCGACAGGCCAGCCTTTACATTTGTTAAAACAAGAACAACATACAACAGCCTGCAGAATGCACTGAATATGGGCAGCATACTGGATACGCTTGGCCCGAATGGTGGCAGGCTCCGTGGCAAAAGAGATTACTGGAGCTGTGATGATAATGCCATTCCTGTCAACGGCTACTCACCGTGCCCGTTATCAGGAAGACCAGCCACCAAAGCCATTTACCGGCAATTTTATTTAAAGCAAGATGCTATAGTTGGTTTCTCTAATCCTGGTTACGGAGGTTGGTGTGTGGGTCAGGCTTATGGCACAAGAACATTGTTTTATGGAAAGGCAACAGACGGCATGGCAGGACTAAGCCCGGTTGGTAATCAATGGAATTGTTTCAATACAGCGAGCACAACCAATAATTGTGCTCCACTTAGGGAAGGTTGGTACACCGTTGTAAGCTGGGGTACCGGCCCCAATTACGACAGCACCATGCGGCTGACCCAAACCGGTGGCAGGTACAACGGTTATGTAAGTTATTTTGATGAATTTGACATTACCATTACGCCTGCCTGCCCGGCACCAAAATTCAACCGGCCTTACAAAGCATCTGTTGCAGCTGGAAATTTGCCGCATCTGGTTCAATGGGGGGTAAGAGCTATCAGTACACCGGTTTATCCAAGAACAGATACCAGTTTAACATTACCGAAAGAAAACTTTAATTGTACGGTAGATACGCCGTTTTCATCTCACCCGATAGTTGCTTGTGAAGCTGCAGCAAACAGGGTGGCTTACTATGTTTTCAGAACAACGCAGGTAAGCTTTTTACAAATTAATACCGGTGGTTATTTTGCAGCTGTATATGACAAAGATGTAAGAACAGATTCTATACAATTTGCAACAGTAACTCCCATACAGCAGTGCAATAGTTCCATTGGCAATATCCAGTTTTGCAATTTTCAACCCGGCACTTACACGCTGGTAATTTTTGCAAAAAATGCTGATATATGCCGAAGTGTTGCCCCTTCCATTTTTATTGACCAGGTAGGTTATTCCCGTTTTGATTTTGCCAGCAAAGCTTATGATTTTGGAACGGTGCCGCCTGATGCTGTTTATCGTTTTGGAAAAGTGGGAGACATTAATCCTTTACATCTAACAAGGCCGGCTAGCAGTGATTTTATTTATTGTACCACCGGCGCCTTTGCAACAGACCCCACCAATACAGCCTGTGAAGTAACCGTAAATGGAAATATTTACAGCACGGCCAATAACCAGCCTTTATATGATGCCAACTTTCCGCAGAGTTCAGGCAAGGTTGCCAGGAGAAATTTATGGTACACATTTGTAGTTGACCATCCCGGAACGGTAAGAATAAAAGTAGAGAACAAAACCTTGCAGCGTGGGCTGCAGCCAAGATTTGCTGTTTATAGCAGTGATGTGGATGCAGCACTTCCTTTTAATGCAGTACAGTCTGGCGGCCTTGTTGACTCAACTGTAACGAATGGATTAAAGTTTGTAACCATGAATTTTCTTACCTGGTTTTACTGTTTCAATGCACCCAATAATATTTCTTTTTATCGGGACCCTTGTACTGCAACACCCACACGGTATTATATTTTAGTGGATAATGTTAACGGCATAGCTTCGGAACCTGGTGGCCAATTACCCAATACACAAATTGATGTTTCTATCCAGTTTGATTCTTTAAATTTTGTAGCACCAAAATTTGACTACCATTACCAGGCAAATAATATTGGAACAATTGGTGCCGGAACATTTGCAGGTCTACAGGATAATTATTCCTGTGCCACCCGCAGTACTCCTGACCCATTAAGCACAAGCCAGAATGCCTGCAGTAAAACATTGTGGTATAAATTCAACTCCACCATCACAGGTAATGTACGGTATCGCATACGCATAGGTGCTGGTGTGTTTTACAGCGATGGTGATATACAATTGCACAAAGAAACCAGACCGGGAGATTCGACCATCAATAGTTTAAAAGTGCAGCCACGGGCTACCGTTAGTACTCCAACAGGCTTATGGTCGCAGAGTTGCGTAACAACCGGAACTTACTATCTTATTTTACCAGGCTGCACAAGAATTAATCAGTACGTAATACCAGAAATTGAAATGATAGAGCAGGAAGGTGATTTTTGCAGCCGTGCCGTGTCTGCTGCTATCAATGGAGCAGGAAGTGCTACGGCCTCGGTTTTAGTAAACTGCCATACCATCGGTACAGACTATGGTGAATTTGGCCCGCAACTTACTTGTCCGCAGGCTGCACTTACCGGCAATTATAAAAGCAGTTGGTTTAAAATAGATATTGGCGGAACGGATACCTTAGATGTAACTACCTTTTTGGTAGAAAATACCAATGCAGCCAGCAGCGATATCAAATACAGGTTAATGACAGGCGATTGCGGTGCCATGCAGGAGCAAAGTTGCGTGCAGGATGCATTAACACAAAATACCTACCAATGCCTTGTACCCGGCCAAAGTTATTATGTACAGGTTTTTACGCCTGTTTTAAAAAGTAATATTGGTGTTACCGGTTCCATTGATCTCAAACTTTCTGCTATTGTACATGCAGATACCTGTGCCCCTTTAGCAACCTGCCTGGCAAACGCTAATTTTGATACAGCCTTTAACTGCAGCAACAGCGATTCTGTAAAGTTTGTAAACTTCTCCACTTATGGCAGCAATATCAGTTACGAGTGGAGTTTTGGGTACAATGGCCAAACATCCACACAGGTTTCCCCATCATTTTTTTATCCGGCATTGCCGGCTAGTCAGTCTTATACAATTAAATTGGTTGTAATTAATAATGGCTGTCTGCAAAAAGATTCCGTTTCCAGAGCCATAACTATCCCCGGCAGGCCAACCATTAATTTAGGAGCGGATATTGCTCAATGTAACAGCACAGCACCAATTGTTTTAAGGGCTACTTCTCATACCGGAGCAACCTATCTCTGGCAAAATAATAGTATTGCAGATACCTTTAGGGTAACGGTCGCCGGCAATAACAATTACAGGGTGGCTGTAACTTACAATGGCTGTACCCGAAGGGATACTATAAGGGTTTTAATTAGTCCGATAAGTAAAAGACCGCTGCAGCAAATCAATCTTTGTACAGATTCTGTGCTGGTAAATGTGCGCAGGGGTTTTGGTGAAACGTATCGTTGGAATACTGGAGCCACCACCCAATCCATTTTTATGAGTACGCCGGGTTATTATTGGGTTGACATAACTTATTTTGATTGCGTGTACAGGGATTCTTTTGAGGTAAACAATGTAAATGCATTGCGGCCTTTTGGAGGTGATACCACCGTTTGCCTTACAAATGGCGGCTTTATTTTAGATGCAACTATGGCCGGTGCGGTTTCATACAGTTGGCAAAACAACAGTATTGCTGATACCTTTCGGGTAACCTCCGCAGGGCAGTATCGGGTAACTGTAAATTTTGGTAACTGCACCATTCGTGATACCATTACTGTGTTGGGCTACCCGGTACCTTTAACGGAAGTAACGGATACCAGTATCTGTTATGGTGAAACGTTTCTACTGCCGTGGAGTATTGATGTTACTACCGCAGGTACTTACCGGGATACGCTCAAATTCGCAGGCGGTTGCGATAGTTTAATACGGAGGATAAATCTTACCGTTAAAGCAAAACCTTCCATTGGTAGCGATACAACTATTTGTTTTGCACAAGGAAGTTACACCATTAATGCAACTTCTACCGGTGCAGCAGGCTATAATTGGCAGGATGGAACTGCAACTGCAACTTACACCGTAACTGCCCCGGGATTATATTGGGTACAGATTGATTATGGCACCTGTAATGCCCGGGATAGTATTGTAATAAATAATTATGCTCAACCGGTAATAACTACAACCAATACAAGTATTTGTGCAGGATCTTTGTTCACACTGCCCTGGGGTTTGGTTGTACAGAATGCAGGCGTTTACATGGATACCGTAATATCTTCCGGGGGTATTTGTGATAGTTTAGTAAGGGTGGTCAACCTTACAATAAGCATCAAACCTCAACTGGGCGATGATGCTACTCTGGCAATCTGTAATGGCGGAACTGTTAACCTGAACAGCCTCTTTACCACAAACGCTTTAAATGCAAACTGGACAATCAATGGCAACCCGGTAGCTAATCCGGCTGCTGTTACTGCATCAGGCACCTACAGGTTGATTGCTAATAATGCCGGCGGCTGCAGCGACACTGCCTTGGTTGTAATTTCTGTAAATGATAAACCGGCGTTAGGTAATGACACTGCTATCGGTATTTGTAACGGCAGTCCAGTTAACCTGACTACTATTTATAATCTCACCGGTTTAACAGGTAGCTGGACGATCAATGGAAGTGCTGTAAACATGCCGGCAGCGGTAACAGCAGCAGGTATTTACCAGTTAACCGCCAGTAACAATGCAGGCTGTGCCGATACAGCCAAGCTAACGCTATCGGTAAGCCCAAAACCTTTCATTGGAAATGACAGCAGCATTTCGGTTTGCCCGGGAGATTCAATTAATTTAAACACTGTTTATAATTTGGCTGGCTATACTTTTACATGGTCACTCGGTGGAAATACCATCAGCAACCCTGTAGCAATAAAACTTGCAGGCGCATACAGGCTGCTGGTTACCAATACGGCAGGCTGCAGCGATACTGCAATAGTTACGCTTTCACTAAGGGCAAAGCCTTTATTAGGTAACAATATAAGCCAAGCTATTTGCGAGGGAAGTACTGCGGATTTAAACAACCTTTTTACTACCACTGGTTTAATTACCAACTGGACTTTTAATGGAAATACCGTTGCCAATACTACTGTAGTTACTACAGCAGGTCAATACCAGTTGATAGCAATAAATGCAGCAGCATGTTCAGATACTGCACTGGTAAATGTAGTGGTTAACCCTGCACCATCTTTGGGTAATGATACTATCATTACCCGGTGTGCGGGCAACAATATTAACCTTACTAACGTGTATATTGCCACCGGACTAACAACAAACTGGAGCCTCAATACTGTTACAGTGAACAATCCGGCGGCGGTAAATATGCCGGGCAGTTATCAGTTGGTGGTTACTTCTGTAGCAGGTTGCAGCGATACAGCTATTGTTTTATTTGCCTTAAACCCAAAGCCTGTTATTGGCAATGATACCACCCTTACAATTTGCGAGGGAAGCTTTGCAAATTTTGATGTGTTATTTAATACAACCGGTCTTGTAATTAACTGGTCAACAAATGGAACTTTAATTACCAATACCGCTGCAATAAACAAAGCAGGTATTTACCGCTTAATCGCAACCAATCTTTTTGGATGTGCTGATACTGCTGAGGTATTGTTAAGAGTAAATTCAAAACCTGCTATTGGCAGGGATAGCACCATTGGTATTTGTGAAGGCATAAGCCTGAACCTGAACAATATTTACACAACTGGCAATACTAACAATAGCTGGATAAGCAACGGGGTTCCTGTAAATAATCCTTCTGCGGTAAATACGCCCGGTATTTACCAGTTAATTTCCAGCACTGCGGCAGGCTGTGCCGATAGTGCTTTTGTAACTATAATTGTAACTGGAAAACCATCTGTTGTAGTTAACCAACCGGCTACTATTTGCTTACCGCAAACCGCCAATTTAACTGCAGCTGCAATTACCGCAGGTTCTGCAACTGGTTTAATTTTTACCTACTGGAGAGATGTTGCTGGTACAATACCCTACAATAATCCGGCGGAAGCAACAAGTGGTTTATATTATATTAAAGGAACAACCTCTGTTGGCTGCTTCGATATTAAATCTGTTACAATCAACAATTATCCCATGCATAGTATAAATGCTGGCAATGATAAAGCCATTTGCTTTGAAGATTCTATCACCACACTTATTGTATCCGTAACAAATACAACAGCACAAGTTAGCTATCAATGGCAGCCGGTTTCGGTTGGTGGCATTGTAAGTCCGTTAGCTAAAAGTACAATTGTTAAACCTGTTCAAGTGCCACAGCAATATATTGTAACTGTAACAGATGGCTTTGGGTGTAATTACGCTATAAGAGATACTGTAGTGGTTACTAAACAACCTGCCGTACCAGCCTTTGCCGGCAATGATACCATAGTTTCCACTGGGCTGCCGCAACAATTACTGGCAACTGGCGGTGTTGGTTATTTATGGTCACCGGGCAGCCTGCTCAATAATCCATTTATTCAAAACCCGGTTGCTACTATTTACGCAGACAGTGTGTTGTTGACAGTGATTGTTCAGGATGCAGCAGGTTGCAAAGGATATGACACTGTAAAAATAAAAACACTGAATGGAGTTACTTATTATGTACCCAATGCATTTTCTCCCAACGGAGATGGAATAAATGATGTATTTAGACCTATACCAGTGGGCATTGCATCAACAGAATTATTCAGAATTTTTAATCGCTATGGAGAATTGGTTTTTGAAACAACACAAATTATGAAGGGATGGGATGGAACCTTTAAAGGCAAACAACAGCAGACTGGAAATTATGTGTGGATACTTAAAGGAAAAAGCAACAGTGGCAAAATAATTGAGTTGAAAGGAAATGTGTTATTGGTTAAATGATGGTAAAAGGTTTTTATTAAACCCAATAAAATTAAAGTATATCAATATGAACCTGAAGAATTTTTTTCTACTGTTTTCAAGGTTGAAACACCCATGTTTAAAACTTAACCTGGTAAAATCATTAATACGCCAATTCTACAATAGCAATTGATGTTTATACTTGATTTGCCATTTTTTTTACCTTACTTATATATAAAAAAGGTTTTTCAACATACTGGTGCTTCTTTTTAACTTACATAAAGTAATTAGTTACTTCCTTTTATCAAATCTATAGCTGGAATTATTTTTTCAGTAATAGCACTATTCAAAATAATTCCTTTTATTAAAAAGTTTTTTTACCACTTACTCAATTCTTATTGTTATTGCTGGCAGGTCTGTTACATTTATATTGGTTTTTCATAGGATATTGGATTTTAAAACGGGGCTGAATTTTCATTCGGGCCCCTATTTTTTCCTTCTATAGATATAAAACTCCTTTTTTCGCTGTATAAATTGATTACCCCATTTTAAACTCCTTTTTTAGCCTATTGCAAAGCAAATTGTTCAATAGCTAAAACGGTTTTTTGTTTTTTTTTATGATTTTTGTGCCAGTATAAATTTACCACTTACTCAATGGCTGGTATTATTTAACCGCAGGGTTTTACATTTGAAGGTATTAAATGATATTGGATCTTTTGCAGGGGCCTTGATTTCTATCTGGCCCCTCTTTGTGTCTGCACTTTTGTAAAAAGATTACTCTCCAATATGTCTAAATAGTAATTAATTACCGCATAGGCTGACAATTTTGCACATATTTCCCCATGGCACAATGATTGAATAATGATTCTAAACAATTAAATTATTTAATCATGGGAAAAATTATAGGGATTGATTTAGGAACAACTAACAGTTGTGTGGCTGTAATGGAGGGTAATGAACCTGTTGTGATTGCAAATGATGAAGGGCGCCGTACAACTCCATCAATAGTAGCGTTTTTAAAAAATGGTGAACGTAAAGTTGGAGATCCGGCAAAGCGTCAGGCGATTACAAATCCGCAGAATACCATTATGAGTGTAAAACGGTTTATGGGCCACAAATGGAATGAAGTAACCGGCGAAATTAATAACAGTAGCTATAAAGTTGTAAAAGGTGACAATGATACAGTTCGTATTGACATAGATGGCAGAATGTATACACCACAGGAGATAAGTGCGATGGTATTGCAGAAGATGAAGAAAACGGCTGAAGACTATCTTGGACAAGAGGTAACTGAGGCAGTAATTACCGTTCCAGCTTATTTTAACGATGCTCAAAGGCAGGCTACTAAAGAAGCTGGTGAAATTGCCGGGCTTACTGTTCGCCGTATCATCAACGAGCCTACTGCAGCAGCTTTGGCTTATGGTTTAGATAAAAAGAATATTGATCAAAAAATTGCAGTATTTGATTTGGGAGGTGGTACGTTCGATATTTCTATTTTAGAGTTAGGTGATGGTGTTTTTGAAGTAAAAAGTACCAACGGTGATACGCACCTGGGTGGAGATGATTTTGATACCATTATAATGGATTGGTTAGCAGAAGAATTTAAAAAAGATGAAGCAATTGATTTGCGTAAAGATCCAATGGCATGGCAGCGCTTAAAAGAAGCTTCTGAAAAAGCCAAGGTTGAATTATCTTCTTCTTCAGAAACTGAAATTAACCTTCCTTATGTAACTGCGGTAGATGGCGTGCCTAAGCATTTGGTAAAAAAATTATCAAGGGCCCAATTTGAAAAATTAGCAGATACACTTTTTGCAAGATGTTTAAAGCCATGTGAATTGGCTTTGAAAGATGCAAACATGAGCATTACAGATATAGATGAAGTAATTTTAGTAGGTGGTAGCACCCGTATCCCTAAAGTACAGGAAATAGTAGAAAAGTTTTTTGGCAGAAAGCCTAATCGTGGAGTAAATCCAGATGAAGTAGTAGCTGTGGGCGCAAGCATACAAGGTGGTGTTTTAAGTGGTGATGTAAAAGATGTATTGTTGCTGGATGTTACCCCTTTAAGTTTGGGTATTGAAACGATGGGTAGTGTAATGACAAGGTTGATTGAAAGTAACACTACTATTCCAACAAAAAAATCTGAAACATTTAGTACCGCAAGCGATAACCAGCCCGGTGTAGAAATTCATGTGTTGCAAGGTGAAAGACCAATGGCTAATCAAAACAAAAGCCTGGGACGTTTTAACCTTACAGATATACCACCCGCACAAAGAGGCGTACCTCAAATTGAAGTTACTTTTGATATTGATGCTAATGGTATTTTGCATGTAACAGCAAAAGATAAAGGCACCGGAAAAAGTCATAATATACGGATTGAAGCAGGCAGCGGCTTAAGTAAAGAAGAGATTGAAAAAATGAAAGCTGAGGCTAAAGCTAATGAAGCAACTGACAAAGCAGAAAAAGAAAAAGTAGAAAAAGTTAACCAGGCTGATAGCTTAATATTTCAAACTGAAAAGCAATTGAAAGAGTACGGTGATAAAATTAGTGCCGATAAAAAAGCGCCAATTGAAGAAGCACTTGGTAAATTGAAAGAAGCTCATAAAGCACAGGATCTTGCAGCGATTGATACCTATGTTGCAACAATGAATGCAGCATGGACAGCAGCAAGTGAAGAAATGTATAAGGCCACACAAGGTGATGGTGCACAACAAAACCCTGGTGGAGCTGAACAGCCACAAAGTAATGGTGCCGGTGGTGCAAATGCCGATCATGTGGAAGATGCACAGTTTGAAGAAGTAAAATAAATTTCATTCATGAATAAAAGAAAGCCCTTACAGCAATGTAAGGGCTTTCTTCGTTTGTTAATCATGCTGGCAAAAGCTATTTATTTCAATAAATTTTTTTTGATAAACTCATAACTCTTTTTAATATTAGCGTCGGCTGGCACAGGTAAATTTTCTTGCTCCACATAAAAATACTCAAGTCCTGATAGTTTGGCTTGCGCAAAAATTGGCTTAAAATCTATTGAGCCTGAGCCCACTTCTGTTTGCATTTTTGGATTGGCTTTATCCATGTCTTTTACATGCCACATGGTAAAGCGGCCAGGGTTTTGTTTAAATATTTCTATTGGATTATGCCCGGCTGTAACTACCCAGAAAAGGTCTAACTCAAAACTTACCAATGTTTTGTCTGTTTCTTTAAGAAAGATGTCGTAACCGCATACATCCCCTTCCATTTTTTTAAACTCAAAATCGTGGTTGTGATAAGCCAGTTTAATATTGTTTTGCTTGCATTGTAATGCGATGTTATTTATTTTTTCTGAGAGCGCTTTGTATCCATCAAGCGTGCTTCGTAATTCTTCTGGCAGCCATGGAATTACTATGTATTTATGCCCAACAGTTAACGCAGCATCTATCACCTGCTGCGTATCATTATTAAACAATTTTAAATCGTAATGCCCACTCGGAGAAGTCATTTTATTTGCTTTTAAAATGCTTGCTATTTCGGTTGCAGATTTTTTAAAATAGGCATCTTTTGTATTGTAACCATAAAATTCAACACTATTATAGCCTGCTGCTGCTATCTTTTTTATAACAGATTCAATGCCACCGCCAGGTAGCTCATCTCTTAAAGAATACAACTGAAGGCCAATTGTTTTTTTGTTATAGTTATTAGCTAATGCATCTGCACTTAATAACGAGCCTGCAGCAGCAATGCCAGTGTGTATCAAAAAAGTTCTTCTGTTTATCATGATTAAATATTTTTAATAATTAAAATATTTTTTGGGTAAAATTTGACTTACTTCAAAAATTTATTATGTAGCCTGCCATTTTAAATGTGTTGAATAGATTATCAACTACACCTTCTTACAGCATCTTTTAGAGCAGCCATTTTATCATTTACTGTTTTTCCGGTAGGTATAAATTCCTGGGCTATATAACCCTTAAAGCCAGTAGCCATTATAGCTTTAATAATGGCAGGGTAAAATAACTCCTGTGTTTCATCAATTTCATGCCTTCCCGGCACACCTGCTGTATGGTAATGCCCAAGGTATTGGTAATTGTCTTTAATTGTTCTTATTACATCTCCTTCATCTATTTGCATGTGATAAATATCGTACAACAATTTAAAATTTGCTGAACCAACTTTTTTGCAAAGTTCTACGCCCCAATTAGTTCTGTCGCACATATAATCTTTGTGATCGATTTTGCTGTTGAGCAGTTCCATGTGTAAGGTTACCTTGTGTTTTTCTGCCAGTCCTGTTATTTGTTTAAGCCCATCAGTACAATTAGTTAAACCAGTTTCATCATCCATACCACGGCGGTTACCACTAAAACAAATTAAATCGCTATAGCCAGCTTTAGCAACCAATGGAATCATTTCTGTGTAATTTTTTATCAGCGTAGTATGGTAGTTTTTTTCTGCAAATCCTTCTGTAAGGCTTATTTCTGCGCCGTTACACATTGAGGAATACACGCCATGCTTTTGCAATATCGGCCAGCCCTTTGGCCCTACAAGGTCGATAGCATTAAACCCAATTTTTTTAATCTGCATGCAGAGTTCATCCAATGATAAATCTCCAAAACACCAGGCACACACAGAGTGATTTACCTCGCTTTTTAGTAAATGATTATCACCCATAATAGCAGGTTTTTCTTCAGGGTTTGTAAATGAAGCATTTAGCATCGAAACACTACCCAATGAGGCAGAGCTTACAAGCAGTTGTTTTATGGCTTTACGCCTATTATTTATAATTGACATGTGATTAGTTTGTTTAATGAATTGATTTTATAATAGCTTCCTCACTATCTTTTTTTAGTGAGCGCATGTAAAAGAATAATCCGGCAAAAACAATACTTAAAGCAATTGGAATTATCAAGGTAACGTTAATGATCTCCGGCCCGGCAGCCTTTTTTGCATCAATTAAAGCTGTTGCCATTTCTGCGGTAGCAGTACTACCGCTATATGTTTGTAAATCTGCCCCTGCTGGTAATTCTGCAGCCAATAATTTATCATAATACCCACCCATAAATATCATGTAGAGAGAAACTGCAAACATGCCTGCACCTCCCATCAAATTTAGGCCAACCGCACCGGTACGGGGTAAATTTTCGCTAACAAAGCCAAGCATGGTGGGCCAAAAATAACAAACACCCATGCCAAAAATTACGGCTCCTGCAAACAACATATTACCCGTTGTATGCCCTAGTATATAAAGGCCTGCTGCAGAAAGTAAAGATGAAATTACCAATAAACCCTGTGGCGAAAACTGTTTAACAACAGGGCCGGCAAAAGCACGCCCAATAACCATTACACCCGTTTCGATGGTTAATAAAAGTAAGGCATTGTCAGATACATTTTTTAGTAACACATCTATCCATTGGCCGGTGAATAATTCAGTAATTGATGTGCCAAACATCAGGATGATCATTAAAATGAACAGAGGGTTTAATAATGACTTGTACATATCGGCAGACGAAACTCCGCTTGCCACCCTTTCTGTAACAGGTAAATCTAATTTACTAAAAAGAAAACCATATAATAAGGTTGGAATAATCATTAAACCTACTTCAAGTTGCGAAACCCAGTAGGCATCTCCCAACATATTATTTAAAAAATATACCAGCAAAGTGCCTATTACAATGCCTCCGGGAAACCAAAGATGAAAATGATTTAGTTTGGTGGTTTTATTTTCGGGATAGATAGTAGCAACCAACGGATTGCAGGCAGCTTCAACAGTACCATTGGCTATGCCAATACAAAGTGTTGAAATAAAAAGACTCCAGTAGCCGGTTGCCGTAACGGTTAAAATAATACCTGTTAAATGAAAAAGGAATGCGGCCACCAGTAATTTTTTCATGCCGATAATATCTACAACAATACCGCCAATTACCACGGCCAATGGAAACCCCCAAAAGGCTGTAGCAGCAATGGTTGCAAGCTGCGATGCATCGAGAGTAAAATTGGCACCTAACCTGCCGAGTACGCCGGCACGTATTCCAAAAGAAAGAGAAGTTACCAAGAGAGCTGCACAACTCGCTATAAAGAGTTGTTGCCTTTGTTTTTCAGCAGGCATATTGTTTTGTTTAGTTTTTAATGGCTTTAAGAAGGACGAATATAAAACAAGTTTGCCTTGTAACAATCAACACAATATGTGATTGCAAAAAAATTATTGAGTTAATTAATGCATGCTCCATTTTTAAATATATCTAATATTATGTAACGATTATATCGAAAATGATTGTGGTAATGAATAGCTAAAATTACGTTGTATGTTTGTGGCTATTTTGTAGTGTACAATTTCATTTGTATGTAGCTAATGTACTTTTACAAAGTTGTGTGCAGCGGCTGTGTTTGTTCGCCTATTATGTTGAGAAGATATGAGGCGATATTTTTTACTTTCTTAATTTACTATCTCTTTAATACCTGGCTACATGCGTTTACTTTTAAAGGATTTTACTTTTTTTAAAAAATACACAATTAATGTAGTAGTATTTTTTTGGATGCTGCTTGCTTTTTTAACGGCAGTTTCAGAAATATTGAGAGGGCCGGCAGCCATCAATAATTACCATATTTTTAAAAATGTTTTTTTTAATACCCTTCAGCAAAAAAATTTATATACAACATATCCAGCTTTATATTTTGACCTCAATCATTATGGTATTGTATTTAGTTTACTAATAACTCCCTTTGCTTTACTGCCTGATTGGGTGGGCTGTTTGCTTTGGTGTATGGCAAATGTGGTAGTGCTGTATTATGCCATTATGCGGCTTCCGGTTAAGTACAATCAAAGAGTATGGGTGCTCGCTATTTTATTGGCAGAAATGCTTACGAGCATTCACAGCATACAGTTTAATCCTATGGTTTCGGCATTTATTATTTTACCCTTTATTCTTGCACCGCAAAAAAAAGAATGGGCAGCTACATTTTTTATAGCCGTTGGTTTACTTACAAAATTTTATGGAATAGTTGCTCTTGCCAGTTTTTTATTTGCTGATAATAAATTAAAGTTTATTGGCAGTTTTATATTTTGGATGGCATTGCTTTTTTGTTTGCCAATGCTTATTTCTTCGCCTTCATTTGTTTTGCAATCTTATATCGACTGGTATAATTCAATCAATGAAAAAAACAACCAGAACGAAAGCCTCGGTATTGTAATAGCTCAAAATATTTCGGTGCATGGCATGGTACAGCGGATATTTAATTTACCTAACTTATCTCAGTTATGGATTTTAATCCCTGCGGCTATTATTAATCTTTTGCCATTGTTGCGGTTTAAAGCATTTTCAGCCAGGTTATTTCAATTGCATTATCTGGCAGTTTGTTTACTTTCTGTGGTTATATTCAGTTCTTCTGCAGAGTCTCCAACTTATATAATTGCCTTATCAGGTGTTGCAATTTGGTTTACAATAAGTAACCGAAAAAACCATTGGAACATAGCTTTGCTAATTTTTACAATAGTAATTACTTCTTTATCTTCTACCGATCTTTTTCCACAGTATATTAAACAAAACTTTATTGCCAAATATGCACTCAAGGCGCTGCCTTGTTTTTTGGTGTGGGTTGTTTTAATTTGGAAATTATTATTGAATAATTTTAATAAAAAAGAAACGGCATGAGTAAATAATGGTTAAGCCAGCTTTAAAAAGCTTACTGCCAGTTGTTCTTCCTTAGTAATTAAACTTAACCCAATAGTGAATTACCTTTGTAAATATTATGGTTTAACAGGGTTAACATTTCAAATGTAAGGTGCCATAATATTATTTTAAAATGAATCAACAATATAAAATAGTACTCAGTTTTGATGTAGAAGAATTTGATTTGCCACTAGAATATGGGCAATCAATTTCCCAAGCAGACCAAATGCATATTGGTAATAACGGACTAACTGCAATTACTTCCTTGCTTCAACTACATCAAATTGAAACTACGCTTTTTACTACTGCAAATTTTGCTACACATTTTCCAGCAGAAATAAGAGCATTGGCTCAGGTAAATGAAATAGCTTCTCATAGCTTTTATCATTCATCCTTTACAGTGCCGGATTTGTTAAAAAGTAAACAGGCATTGGAGCAAATAACGGGTAAAGAAGTTATCGGACTAAGAATGCCAAGAATGCTACCTGTTGAAATGAAGGATGTAGTAGTTGCCGGCTATCAATATGATTCTTCTATCAATCCAACTTATATACCCGGCAGGTATAATAATCTACAACTTCCCAGAAAATTGTATTTGCAGGAAGGTATGTTAAGGCTGCCGGTTTCTGTAACTCCCAAGCTCAGATTTCCCCTTTTTTGGCTAAGTTTTAAAAACCTTCCTTATGCTATTTTTAAGCAAATGGCCATTCAAACACTAAAAAATGATGGCTATCTTTCTTTATACTTTCATCCGTGGGAATTTACAGACATCAGTCATATTAAAGTTCCTTTTTACACCAAAAGGCAATCTGGCAACCGTTTACTTAAAAAACTACATCAACTGATTATTGATTTAAAAAAAGAGGGAACATTTTGTAGCATACAAAATTTACTTATTACTCAAAGTGCATAAGTTTTAGTTATTATGGTCATTTTAGTGCTCTGCCCAGTTTTTTAAACTTTTAAGGGGTGTTTTGTTTGGTTGAATTCCTTTTTTCAAATTTTCTTATATTAGCTGAGCTGATAATGTACCTTGGACGATTTTTTGACTGCATAAATGATTTGCCAAGGTACAGGCCAATTATTCCGAGTATCATCAATTGAAGGCCACCAAAAAATGCAATGGTAACAATGATAGATGCCCACCCCGAAATGGCTAAACCTCTGTAATAGCTGTAAAGAGCATAAGGTATATATAGTAACGAAGCAAAAGAAAAGAAAAATCCAAGGTAGATAGCAAATGACAATGGCTTGGTACTAAATGAAGTAATACCCGTCATGGCAAGGTGTATTAACGACCAATTGCTATACTTTGTTTCCCCGTTTTTTCGGTTATCAGGTGTATAAGGTATTGCTTTTTGTTTAAAACCAACCCACTTAACAAGCCCCCTAAAAAAAGGATTGCTTTCAGTTAATTTAGCCATTGTATGCACAACCTTTTTGTCAATAATTCTAAAATCGGCAATACCATTTTCTAATTGAACTTCAGATAATTTATTAACAGTATTATAAAAAAGTTTGGAAGAAATTTGATTAAAAAAGCCCGCATGCTGGTTTTTGTTTTCCCGGTACGTGTACACAACTTCGTACCCCTGTTGCCATGCTGCAATTAAGCCAGGTATCATTTCCGGGGGATGCTGAAAGTCGGCATCCATTGTAATTACTGCATCGCCTGTACAGTATTGCAAGCCAGCCATTAGGGCAATGTCTTTGCCGAAATTGCGACTAAAACTTACATAGAAAACATTATTTGCCCAATCGCTAAGTTCTTTTAAAACCTGCAATGTATTATCGGTACTGCCATCATCTACAAATATTATTTCAAACTGGTATTCAGAAAGATTGTTGAAAATATTTGTTATAGCAAGATATACAGGCTCTATGTTGGCTTCTTCATTAAGTACAGGTAATAGTATACTTATTTTACTTTGCATAAAACATTGTTGAGATATGGTAGTTACATTTCAATCTATTGCCAAAGAGATTATTTGTATTTGAAATTGCAAAGTATAGTTTTTTTTATGTAAAAGTCCATTTTTTCCCGGCGGATGCAGGGCGATATGTTTGGTTATGCACCCAAAATACATGGGTGCATCCCAAATTGTCGCAGCAACAAGCGGTCGGTTAGGATACCGACTACGGATGATTTCGGTCGGTATCCTCACCGACCGAAATCAGGGCGATGTGTTGGGTAATACACTCAAATACATTCTGTTGGTTTTGATTAGTTTTACTAGTTATAAAAATTGCGTTTTTATGCTGTTTTTTATTCAAATTAAAGTTTTGTTAAAAAAAATCCTAAAATTGTTTGAATTGTAAACAAATTTTTAATATCTTTCTTCTATAAAGTTAAAAATATGCGTTTTTGATTCGCAAATAAATTTTTAATGCGTTTTTCTGCTGCTTTTTCAAAGCAAATAATTTATTAATTAAACCAAAACTAACATGAGAAGAATTAACGCTCAATCGAAGGGTATTGTACTGATACTCTTTTTATTTTATGCATTTTTAAGTGCAAAAAGTCAAACAATATCCGGAACTGTATTGGACCAATCTAAAAAAGAGCCATTACAAGGCGTTACAGTTAAAGTTGCAGGTAGTAAAGTTATTACTACTACGGAACCCAATGGTTCATTTACTATTAAAGCAACTAAAGGTCAGTCCTTGGTATTTAGTACCGTTGGATATGAAACGTTTACTATTTTAATCAAGTCTGAAAATAACGTAAGTATATTGTTAAAAACTCAGGCAAGTGTACTAGACGAAGTGGTAGTATCTATGGACGTAACAAAAAAGAAAGCAGAGTTGGGTTTTTCTGTACAAACGTTAAAGGGGAAAGAGATACAGGAAACACAGCGGGAAAATTTTTTAAATAGTTTGCAGGGGCGTATTGCCGGGGCAACTGTTACACCAACCAATGGACAAGCCGGCGCCTCTTCCAGTATTGTTTTAAGAGGGTTTAATTCTATGTCTTTAAGCAACGAGCCATTGTTTGTAATTGATGGAATTATTGTTGATAACCAAACAATAAACGAAACCAGTAATGGAGGCTCACAATTAGGACTAGCATCTGACAGGCCAAACCGGAATAATGATTATACCAATAGAATCAGCGATATTAATCCCAACGATATTCAGTCACTCACAATTTTAAAAGGGCCAGAAGCTACAGCATTGTATGGCAGCCAGGCCAGTTCAGGTGCCATAATTATTACAACAAAAAAAGCACTGCCTACCGGTAAATTAACGGTAGCGTATGATAATAGTTTGCGGATTTCAACAATAAACCGTTTTCCTAAAACCATTAATACTTTTGATGCAGGTACAAACGGCTTTGCTGAAAATGTGTTTACTTATTTTGGACCGGCATACCCTGATACAACTCAATTATTTGATAACGTTAAGAGTTTTTTTAAAACAGGTATTGCTCAAACCCATAACGTAAGTTTAAATTATGGCAAAAAAAATGCAAGCTTTGGACTGTCCGCCAGTACTTTTAATCAAACAGGAGTAGTGCCTGAAAATAACTTTAGCCGGTACAATGTGCGGCTGTATAATACCACTCGAATAGGCAAATGGCTTGATTTTTCGCCATCTGTATCCTTTATTAACAGCGAAAATGAAAAGCCATTGCGTGGGGCAGGCGGTTATTTACTTAATTTATTAATTTGGCCTGCGGATAATAACGTAAGTAATTATTTAGATGCCGATGGTAATAAATTATTGGTGTACGGAACTGCTCCTAATTCCGAATTCGATAATCCTAACTATGGTGTTCGTTTTAATAGAAGTTTTGATAAAACCAACCGTTTAATTGGTACATTGGGTGTTAATATACGGCCTACATCCTGGCTTACAATAGCTGGCAGGTTTGGTTATGATACTTATCGCTCTACAGGTTATACCTTTTATCATCCAACCTCTAACCTAATTTCATCTTCTGCCGGCGGCCTGTTAGAAAATTATTATAGAAACTATTTTGGGTACAATCATACCATTACAGCTACCGCAACAAAAAAAGTTGGCAATTTTGGAGGCAGAATCATGGTAGGTAACATGTTTCAGGATTATAAAACAGAAATGTATTCAATTAGCGGTAATAGGCTAAGGGATTCTACCAGTAAAGACAGTAGTAATACAAATGCTACAACAAGAACAAGGCTAAGCAGGGCAACAGCATTTGGTGATTATAATTATAGCATTAGAAGGCAGGTTGCCTACTTTGGAGAAATTGCGCTTAACTACAAAAATTTATTATTTCTTACCTACTCTCACCGATTTGAAAACTCTTCCATTTTTCCAGAGCAATTTAGAAACTATAATTACCCTGCCGGAAGTTTGAGTTTTATCTTATCTGATTTATTGCCGGGTATTACTAAAGGTAATATTGTTAATTATGTAAAATTGAGAGCATCAATAGCACAAACAGCAAGGTCAAGTTCGCCTTATGCCAATCAATCAGTATTTAATCCTGTATTTAGTAGTGGTGGTGGATTTGCTTATTCATTTAATAATAACAATTTTTCGCTTGAGCCCGAGCGGCAGCAAACACAAGAAGTGGGTGCAGAATTAAAGTTTTGGAATAATCGTATTAACCTGGATGTTACCTATTACAACACCCTTACCGATAAACAAATAGCAGAGAATTTTAGAGCAAGCTATTCTACCGGCTATGTTTTAAATACTTTAAATGTGGGTAGTACCAGAAATAAAGGGCTGGAAATAGTTTTGGATGTGGCCATTGCACAAAAGAAAGATTTTTCGTGGAATGTGAAATTCAACTTCAACAAAATGAATAATAAAGTAATCAATTTGCCGGGTAATGTTCCGGAATTCTATATTTCTGACACCTGGTTATATGCTTTTGCACGGGCAGGTTTGGTAAAAGGAGGTCCAACAACAAGTATTACAAGTTATGGCTATACAAGAAATAATGCCGGGCAGATTCTAGTAGATCCATTAAACGGGTTGCCAGTAATAGATCCCAGGTTTTTGGTAAGGGGTGATAGAAATCCAGATTTTACATTGGGTACAATTAATAATTTTACATACAAAAATTTTACACTCGGTTTTTTATGGGATTGGAAACAGGGAGGTGATATTTTTAACGCTACAGATATGTATTTAACCAGACAAGGTAAAAGCCCAAGAACTGCAGATAGATACACTTCCAGGGTTATAAATGGCGTACTAAACGATGGATTGCAAAATACCGCCAACCCAACGATTAATACAATTTCCTTTATGCCAGCACATCAACAATTGTATTATACTGCAAGGCTGCCAGAAGAAGAGTTTATTGAAAAGGATGTTAATTGGTTTAGGTTGAGGGATATTTCATTAAACTACACGCTACCAGCAAAAACACTTAAAAGATTAAAATATTTTCAATCATTTGCTGCCTTTATTACAGTAAACGATTTGATTTTAATAACCAATTACACAGGTGCAGATCCACAGGTGAACGGTAATAATGCTTCTACCAGGGGTGTTGGTGCTGCAGGTTTTGACTTTGGTAATATAGCAGCTCCTGTAAGTGTGAACTTTGGTATCAGAACAAGTTTTTAATTGCTCATTTTTAATTTAACTATCATGAAGAAAAATATTGTATATACACTTTTAGCAGGGGCTATAATGCTCTTTGCTCCAGCATGCAAAAAGCAAATTGATGACGCTTATTTAAACCCTAATGCCAATGTAAAAGTGCCTATAGAAAAATTACTGCCCCAGGTTACATCAGCATTTGCGGGTAATTATGGCGGGCATGGATCGCTAAACGATGCAAGGTATATTGGACTGTATGTGCAAAATTTTGGCTATGCCAGCGGCGCAGATATTTATGATCAGCAGTTCTCTCCACTAGGTGATTTTCCTGCATCTTGGTTTAGGGTACATTATTACGATTTTGGCCAAAATTTAAACCGAATAATAGAATGGGGTACAGAAGAAAAAAAATGGGATTACGTAGGGGTTGCACATGCAATTTTTGCTTACAGTTGGCTTAACTTAACCGATATACATGGAGAAGTTACTTTAAAAGAAGCGTTCAATACCAATTTACTAACCTTTAAGTACGATACACAGCCAGAAGTGTATGAGCATGCAAGAAATACCTGTTTTACTGCACTTGAATATTTAAACAAAACTGGTGATGGTGTAAGCCAGGCCAACCTGGCTTTGGGAGATCAGTATTTTTATGGTGGTGATGTTAATAAATGGAAAAAATTTGTATATGCGGTTTTGGCAAGGTACCACCACCACCAAAGTAATAAAACAACTTACAAGGCAGATTCTGTAATTTATTATGCAAACCTGTCTTTGCAAAATAATAGCGATAATGCAATGGTTAAATATGCTAACTCAGGCGTATCTGCTACCGCCAATTTTTTTGGTCCATTGCGCAATAATATTGGTGCATCAGGCCGCTTTATAAGGCAAGGTGCATACATAGCCAATATTATGAACGGCACCAATACTTTATTTTCCGGTGTTAAAGATCCACGGGCATGGTATATGTTAAGGGGAAATACGAATAATACTATTGTAGGTGTACCGCAAAATTTGGGTCAGGTATCTGGTATATCTACCAGGGCAGATAGGCCAGAAAATTTCTTTGGGGTAAGTCAAAATGCAGTAGCGGCCGTTAATACCACGCCCACTAATGATCTCAATTGTAGGTATATCTTTAGAAATGCAGCCCCTACACCAGTAATTACAGCAAGTGAAATTAAGTTTATGAAGGCGGAAGCTGCATTTATAAAAGGAGATAAAGCCATTGCACTTGAAGCCTACAAGGAGGGTATTTCTTTAAATTTTGATTTGTTGATGACGGATTACAATGTAAATATTCCGGCAGATAAAGTTATTACTGTTACCATTAAAAATGATTTTTTAAACAATGCTGCGGTGGTACCGCTAAATGCTGCTGATCTTACTTTAAGCCATATTATGCTACAAAAATACATTGCATTGTTTGGTTACGGCAGTTACGAAACATGGGTAGATATGCGCCGGTATCATTATACTGATGCTGACGTAAACGGGGCACAGGTGTATAGAGATTTTGTATTGCCAACGGGTAATGCATTATATATTGATAATGGTGGATCGCCTATTTACAGGGTACGCCCCCGCTTTAATTCTGAATATGTTTGGAATATTGAAGAATTGAGAAGGATTGGCGCAGAAGCGGTTGATTACCACACAAAAGAGTTATGGTTTTCAAAAAAATAATTATCATCACTTAAAACTACAATCATGTTTAAAAAAATATATTCAGTAGCAGTATTATTTGCTGTAGCTACACTATTAGCAGCCTGCGAAAAAAATTATGAATACATAGGCGCATACAATACCGATTTGCAAACAAAAGCCAATGTAAAATTCATTAATTTAAATGTGGGCTCTTTAAGAAATACCCTTACGCTTAATAACGTATTGGTAAGCAGAACTGTTATTTCTTATTTAGGTACTTATCCACAGTTAAGTTCTTACGCAGTAGTAGATCCGGGTAATGTAGCTGTATTAATAAAAGATACACTTGTTACCACTACACAGCCCTCTATCAATTTAACATTACCTACTACAGCCAATTCTTTCTATACAGTTTTTACGTACGATACACTAAACAATACAAAAGCAAAACTGGTAAGCGATAATTTTACAGTGCCTGCGGACACTGCTATTATGCTAAGGTTTGCAAATTTCTTTTTTACTACTGTGCCAGTTGCTAATATTGATGTGTACTCATGGAGGGCAGGCACCAATATTGCTACTAATATTCCATTAAATGAAGTAACAACTTTTACCTCTCATCTTTATAGAACTGATACACTCTATTTTAGATTAACCGGGGTTACTTCAGGCGAATTGATAAAGTATTTTTACAGTGGATTAACCAGCAAAAGAGCCTACACTGTAGCTACAAGAGGAAGGTATCAAAATACAACAGGAACTGCCGCAAGAGGAGTCTCCCTTTTTACAAATTATTAATTTTGTTATCAATTTTTATCAGACTCATCTTTATGGTGGGTCTTTTTTTGTTTCAGCCATTGTTAGTTTAACAGCTTTTATTACTTTTCCAAAAGAATAGCAGTTATTAGTATAAAATAGGCCATAGCTATTTTATAATTTTCAGGCTTTGGCGTGGTTGGTTTTCTCATCAAACACCAGGCACTGCGTCAATTTGAAATGCGCCTGGTTAATGTTTATTCTAAATTTGGGTTTTATTTGAAGTAGTTTAGCCATGTAATAAAATTTTTTAGTACCAAACAAAGAGTACATAATATCGGATTTTTGAAGCTTTTTTAGTAAATAAAATAAAACTATATGAAAAGAAAATTAAGAATGGGAATGATAGGCGGCGGTAAAGATGCCTTTATTGGGGCAATCCATCGGTTGGCATTTAATATGGATGGTTTGGTAGAAATGGTTTGTGGTGCTTTAAGCATTAACCCCGCTATAGCAAAGGATTCTGGCGAATCATTGTTTTTACCTGCCGACAGAATTTACCTCAATTTTGAAGAAATGCTCGAGAAAGAAAGTCTATTGCCAGCCGATAAGCGAATGGACTTTGTTACCATTGTTACTCCTAATTTTGCCCACTTTGCTCCTGCAAAAATGGCTTTGCAAAAAGGCTTTAATGTGGTGGTAGAAAAGCCCATTACATTTAACCTGGCAGAAGCAAAAGAATTAAAACAATTGGTAGAGGAAACAGGCCTGCTGCTTTGTCTTACCCACACCTATAGTGGCTACCCAATGGTAAAACAGGCCAAAGCAATGATTGCCGATGGTGTATTGGGAGCAGTAAAAAAGGTTTGGGTAGAGTATCCGCAGGGATGGTTGAGCAAGCTTAGCGAAAGAGAAGGCAATGCACAGGCTGCCTGGCGTACAGACCCTAATAAAAGTGGCAAGGCTGGTTGTATGGGAGATATTGGTACGCATGCAGCACATTTGAGCGAGTATATTACTGGCTTAAAAATTACACAGCTATGTGCAGATCTTAACATAATGGTGCCAGGCAGGGCTTTGGATGATGATGGTAATGTATTATTGAAGTTTAATAATGGAGCAGCAGGCGTGTTGATGGCATCGCAGGTGGCTGCCGGTGAAGAGAATGCTTTAAAAATTAGAATATATGGTGAAAAGTGTGGGCTTGAATGGGCGCAAATGGAACCAAATACCTTGTTGGTAAAATGGCTTGATGCACCTGCACAAATACTGAGAGCCGGTAGTAATTATGGCGATAGATTAAGTAGTTATGCCATTCAAAATTGTCGTACACCTGGTGGCCACCCCGAAGGATACCTGGAAGCATTTGCCAATATTTATAAAAATTTCGCACTTACTTTATCTGCAAAAATTGATGGGACGGTAGCTTCAAAAGAGGT
The DNA here is from genome assembly GCA_038234405.1 of Chitinophagales bacterium. GTDB lineage: Bacteria > Bacteroidota > Bacteroidia > Chitinophagales > Chitinophagaceae > Ferruginibacter. Next base: position 7,084 of record JBBQTZ010000025.1, on the reverse strand, counting down.
ACTCGATTTTCCTGGAGTGGAAGATGGAATAAGGGGCATGGCATTTATTGATAGCGTGGTTGATTCTGCTAAATCTGATTTAAAATGGACACCGTTTACTATTGCTTAATCTTTTAATAGCGGCTGTTGTTATACGTTAGCGTAAATTTTTGATGGGGTTTACAATTAAGTTAGTACTTACTTGTAAACCCCTTTACAAAGGGCGCTTGTAAAAAGTTGTTGATCTGTAATTGGTTTGCTTATTGTTTTAATCTTTTTCCCCCTTTTTAATTAAATTACTTGACTGGGGTGGTAATGCTTTTAGTGCATCTTTCGCATTAAACCTCGTTACTACTTTTTTCCCTGTTTTGGCTTCCAATTCTTTTAAAGCTACTTTGGCTACATTGCCGCCTTGCATGGCTACTTTTTTACTCTCTTCAAAAGTTGCTGGATTAATTGCTGCCGAAATATCTTTTGTTGATGCCTCGGCAAGCATGTTCAAAATTAGCTCTGTGTTGGTCGTATTATCACGCAGGTTTTCTTTTTTCAACCCCTTTAGTATTTTATATTCTTTAGTTGTTTTATCGCTCCAAGCTTTGGTAATAATATCTGTAAGCGTTGCAAATTGTTGCCCTTCTTTCATGCCTTGTCTGCGCCTACTCATCTGTAAGTTCTTTTCTTATTTCAATGCTTTTAAGGCGTTGATTAATCCAATTTTCTGAATAGCCCAGGTTCATATAATTTTCCAAAGCCCTATCAATACTCAATTCCGGGTCTTGCATTTCATCTAATCTTTCCGAAGCTACTTTTGCCAACCACAATTTAAAAGGTTCTGCTTTAGGTGATGGAATGGATTGTATTAAACGAAAAAGTTGTTCCGTATCCGCAACATCGGTCATTCGCATTTTGCCATCCGCTGCAAGCATTTTCAAACCGTGACAATTCGTCACGGTTTCATTTCCCTCTTCCTTAAGTCGTTGCTTCAATTTTCTCCAATATGCATTTGGGTCAATACTTTCTGTAAGTATGGCAATAACATCAACAACAGAGATATACCATTTCTCTTTTGCTGCATCCCAAAGACTACGAACTTTTTTTTCTTCAAATAATTTGATGGCGGTTTCTTTACTCATACCTTTTTTCTGTATTTTATTTCTATAATTTTTATTTTTTCTTCTGACTAATTGTAAAGTTGGTAGCCCAATTGGTCTGTTTGGACTTCCAGGGCGGTGGTATCGGCTTGTGGGTTTATTTAATGATGTAAAGTTTAAAATTTAAACTGACTTTTAATTCGGATTTTTTCAATGGTCTGTCTTTTTAATGTAAGGCATAGCGATGCAAAAGGTGGCTCTAAGGTACAGTTAGTGGGTAAATACTTTTTTCTTAATCCGCTTTTAATTAATTAGCAACTCTGGTAGCGAGCCTCCGTACAATAGCAACGCATTGGGCAACTTTATTTTATTTTAAAGTAATACGAAAGATGTAAACCTTGCCCCTAACTTTACCCAAGTGCCCAAAAAGTTTTTAATTATAGTCAACTTATTATAGACTTTGTTAGGTACCTTACAACCTACTCGCCCAATACTTTTTAACTTGTGGCTGTAGTAATTTTATCGTTAATTGATTATAAGCAAGAAGGCTTTTTGGGCTGTACGTTTTTATGATTGGCCAACGATTTTAAACAAAATTAGGTAGTATCATTTAAAGTCTATTAAATTTGTAGGATAGTATACATATGCAGCACAGTATTCAATATTCCCGTTATTTTGTTAAAGCCATAACCATTTATTGTTGTTGTATGTTTATTTAATACAGCGCCCAATTGCGGCAATTTTTTTACCACTCAATTTTTTTTAACATAATAATAAAAATCAAACACCATTTTATGAGCCAATTACATTTCGACACATTACAATTACATGCTGGTCAGCAAATAGACCCAACTACCAACAGCCGTGCTGTGCCTGTTTATCAAACCACTTCTTATGGCTTTAACAATGCACTGCATGCCGCCAATTTATTTGGGTTAAGAGAGTTTGGAAATATCTATACCCGTATTATGAACCCAACAAGTGATGTATTTGAAAAACGTATTGCAGCATTGGAAGGTGGTGTAGCTGCATTGGCTACATCCTCCGGGCAGGCAGCACAGTTTTTAGCTTTAAATAATATTTTACAGGCCGGAGATAATTTTGTGAGTTCGTCTTTTTTATACGGTGGTACTTACAATCAATTTAAAGTAGCTTTTAAAAGATTGGGTGTAGAGGCAAGGTTTGCCAATGGTAATGATGTGGATTCTTTTGTACCATTAATTGATAAAAATACAAAGGCAATTTATTTGGAAACAATCGGTAATCCGAGCCTTAGTATTCCGGATTTTGAAAAATTTGCAGCATTGGCAAAAGACTACGATTTACCATTAATTGTTGACAATACTTTCGGTGCAGGTGGTTATCTTTTTCGTCCGTTAGAGCATGGTGCCAATATTGTGGTAGAAAGTGCTACCAAGTGGATTGGCGGCCACGGTACTTCAATTGGTGGTGTAATTGTAGATGGTGGTAATTACAATTGGGGCAATGGTAAATTTCCTCAATTTAGTGAGCCAAGCGAGGGTTATCACGGGTTGGTTTTTTCTGATGTTTTTGGGGTGAATAATCCATTAGGTTTACCCAATATTGCTTTCATCATAAGGGCTCGGGTAGAGGGTTTGAGAGATTTTGGCTCAAGCCAGAGTCCGTTTAATTCTTTCTTATTATTACAAGGGATAGAAACCTTATCGCTAAGGGTACAGCGCCATGTTGAAAATGCATTGGCATTGGCTGAATGGCTGGAAAATCATCCGCAGGTTGAGTTTGTAATTTATCCAGGCTTAAAGAGTAGCCCTTACCATGAATTGGCAACTAAATACCTCAAAAGAGGCTTTGGTGGTGTATTAAACTTTGGTGTAAAAGGCACTAAAGAAAATGCCAGCAAGTTTATCGATAGTCTTCAATTGGCCAGTCATCTTGCCAATGTAGGTGATGCAAAAACATTGGCAATACACCCTGCAAGTACTACCCACGAACAAATGGGAGAAGCTGAACAATTAGCGGCAGGTGTAGCACCTAATCAGGTAAGAATTAGTGTAGGTATTGAATTCATTGAAGATATTAAAGCAGATTTTGAACAGGCATTTGCAAAAGTCTTTACTGCTGAGCTGGTAAGCTAAAAGTTGTGATTTTTTTTATAAGATAATGAGCTGCTTATTTAAGCAGCTCATTATCTTTACCCATAATCCCTGTATTTTTTCTATGTTTCAATTGTTTGAATATCAACATAAATTTTGTTTAGAATCTGGTGCTTGCTTACCAGGCTTTCATTTAGGCTATACTACTATTGGCACACTCAATGCTGATAAAAGCAATGTAGTATGGGTTTTTCATGCACTTACGGCCAATAGTAATCCCGCAGAATGGTGGGATGGGCTTGTGGGGGAAAATAAATTATTTAATCCTGCTGAATATTTTATTATTTGTGTAAACATGCCCGGTAGCTGTTATGGCAGCATTCATCCTTTGGATATAAACCCTGCAACGGGTGAGCCTTACTATCATGATTTTCCTTTTTTTACCACAAGGGATATGGTTAGGGCTTACCAGCATTTAAAAAATTACCTGGGTATAGAAAAAGTTTATGTTGGGCTTGGGGGTAGCATGGGTGGCCAACAATTGCTGGAATGGGCTATTGAAGAGCCTTCGTTATTTCAACATATAATTCCCATTGCAACCAATGCGTCGCTTTCTCCCTGGGCAATTGCTTTTAATGCATCGCAACGCTTTTGTATAGAAGCAGATATTACCTGGCAAAACAAACATGCAAAAGCTGGTATTGAAGGTATGAAAGTAGCAAGAAGCTTTGCGCTGTTATCTTACAGAAACTACAATACCTATTTGCTGCACCAGGCAGAAGATACGTTGGAAAAACTGGGTAATTTTAAAAGTGAATCGTATCAGCGCTACCAGGGCCAAAAATTGGCCAACCGCTTTAATGCATTCAGTTATTACATTATCAGTAAAAGTATGGATGCTCACAATGTAGGCCGGGCAAGGGGTTCAGTAGAAAAAGCACTAGCGGCCATTACAGCAAAAACATTGGTAATTGCAGTGGAATCTGATCTGCTTTTTCCGGTTACTGAACAGCAATATTTAGCAGAGCATATTCGTGGCGCCTCCCTTGTAACCATCGTTTCTACATTTGGGCACGATGGATTTTTATTGGAGTATGTGCAAATTCAGCATGCTATTGAGCAGTTTCTTTTTAGTAAGTGGTAATGGCTATTGAGCAGTTATCAATTTTTATCTTTTATGCGCCTTCAGTATAATAAAGTAGGGTAATTGTAAAAATTAATACTGCTAATCAACTTTGTGATACTTTATTGTCTTCAACTATTTTTAACATCTTTCTACTTTCTTCACAAGATTATGCAATAAGAATTTAAACTAAAGGTAGCAGCTATATTTTCTTTTGCAGAACACGGTTTAATACAGGCAATGTTGCCAACAATACTAATAGAGTTTACTAAGAGCCAATGCTGTGTTAAATTACCTTGTAATTAAAGAGACAAATAAAGTAAGGCTTTCCGCAAAAGGATTTGGGCCATCCATGCCAGTTGTATCAAATACCACTAAAGAGGGCAGGGCTCAAAATAGAAAAGTAGAAATAGAAAAGTAGAAATTGAAAAGTAAAAATGAAAGAGTAGAAATGAAAGTGCCTGAATAATTAGGAGTAAGGCGATTATTAGTAAAGTTCAAGCATACCAATGGTTATAAACATGCCAGCATTATAAATAATCGTTTTTTGTAAATCTACTCTCAACCACATCACTATTTGCAATAGTTCCTTTAAACCAATCACAATCGGAAGGCTTAGCAAAAAAGGTAGAGCATTATAGCCCATAGAAGCCTTGGTAATCTCTTCAAATTCTTTTTGAAAAAGGTGCCAATTCGATCTTGCTATCGTCGCTACAGATAAGTAAGATTTATAGCACCATCTAATTTTAATGTTGTTGCTCAACTAATGTATCAGGTGGCTAATTGGTTATTGTCTTCAGTTAAATCTATCCTCTCAATTTTATCCGAAAGTAAACAGCTAAATTTTTATTCCCAGGTTTTTATTGTTGCTATGTTAAAGTTTTGAACTACTCAATTTTTAATAGAAAAGCTTGTGGTACATGGCAATTTCAAAATTAATATTAATTACGAAGTATAATGATAATATAGAGATTGTTGATTTTATCCTACATTCAATTTTTAAAAATTACCTCTAATTATTACGCCATGCAGGAAGATATCATTATCCAAATCAGCAACAGACTTAAAGACATTAGAAAGGACAAGAGCATAACATTGCAGGAACTGGCTGATGTAGCAGGAATTAGTAAAGGCATGTTAAGCCAGGTAGAAAATAACAGAACCATACCATCCCTCACTGTTTTTCTTAATTTAATGAAAGCCCTGCAAATTGATTTTAACGATTTTTTTAAAGATATTAATCTGAAACCACAGGATAGTAAGGTTATTTTTAAAAAGAAAAGCCAGTACCAGTCTTTTGAAAAAGAAAATGCGGTTGGCTTTCAATACCAGCGTTTATTATCTACCACCGTTAATCAATATCATATAGATTTTGTGTTGCTTACACTGCAGCCAAATGCAGCAAGGCCTTTGGTAAGTACAGATGCTTATGAATTTAAATTATTGCTAAAAGGAAAAGTAGAGTACATTATTGGGAATGAAATTTTTGTAATGGAAGAAGGCGATTCCCTTTTTTTTGATGCAACCGAAATGCACCATCCCCGTAATATTGGAACCGAAGAAGCGTTGTTATTGGTAGTTTACATTTTTAATGAAAAGCAATAATAATGCTTTAACATTTTTTTTAGATTGTTTAATATATATGTACTATTAACCACTTTGGTAACAATTTGTTTACTATGGCTTAACTTTCAGACAACTATTTGATAACACTGGCAGGGTACTTTTGCTTCATTAAAAACTAAAAACAGTTTATGAAGCAAGCAAAACATTACTTAATCAGGGTGCTGATACTGACAATTGCAGTAATTAGTGCCCCGGTTTTTTTACTGGCACAAACGATGCAGGTAAAAGGGAAAATTACAGATGGGGCAACCAATCTACCCCTTACAGGAATTAGTATTACAGTTCAAAATTCTTTAAAAGGAACCTCTACCAATGCAGACGGAGAATTTAGCATAAGTGCCGCTAAAGGGGCTAAGCTAAATGTTTCCGGTACAGGTTATGAAACTACAACTGTAGTTGCTACAGATGAGTTTTTATCTGTAGTATTAAAAGCAAGTTTAAAACAGATGGACGAGGTTGTGGTAACAGCCCTTGGTATTAAAAAAGATAAAAGAACACTTGGATACTCAATCCAGGAAGTAAAGGGCAACGATTTAATAAAAGCCCGTGACCCCAATGCCATTAATGGTTTGGTAGGTAAGGTGGCTGGTTTATCTATTGGCCAGTCTGCAGAAATTTTAGGCCGTCCACAAATATTGCTAAGAGGAAATAGTCTGAGCTTTTTTGTTGTTGATGGTGTTCCAATCAATTCTGATACTTGGAACATTAGCCCTGATGACATAGAAAGCTATACTGTATTGAAAGGCCCTACTGCTGCTGCTTTGTATGGTAGCCGTGCAGTAAATGGAGCTGTAATTATCAATACAAAAAAGGGAAGTAAAGATAAAAGGGGATTTTCAGTCGAATTTAACTCAAGCACTATGTTTGAAAGTGGGTTTAACGCTATTCCAAAAGTACAGGATGAGTACGGACCAGGTGATCATGGAAAGTATGCTTTTGTTGATGGCCGCGGCGGTGGACTAAACGATGGAGATTATGACGTGTGGGGGCCAAAATTTGAAGGTCAGTTAATAACGCAGTACGATAGCCCAATTGATCCGGTAACTGGTAACCGGGTTGGTACACCCTGGATTGCCAGGGGAAAAAATAATCTGAGCAGGTTCATCGAAACGGGCATGTTATCCACCAATAATATTGCTGTTTCATCTAGCAACGAAAAATCAGATTTAAGATTTTCTTTCACTAATACC
>JBBQTZ010000024.1:0-31882 GCA_038234405.1 Chitinophagales bacterium | reverse complement strand
CTTATTGTATTAAGGGTATAGTATTTGACACTGTACGTTGCTTCATGGTGCTAATAAAAATGTACTGTAACAAAATGCAGCAGTCATCACCCAAAATAAATATATGAAAAAGATTATTGGTTTACTTTCCCTCATTGTTGTAATTACTGCAATGTCTTGTACTGATCAAACAAAAGAAACTAAGAAAGAAGTGATCGTTGTTCCTGCACCCGCCCCTGCGCCAGTTATTATAGTAAAAGATCCCCCACCCACCACTATTTCCATTGATAAAAATGGCGTAAAAGTAGAGACAAAAAAGGTAAAAGTGAATCTGGAGAAAGAACAATAAGGTATTTTCTGCTGTAGTTAAAGAAGAAGGAAAAATGATAAAAAATTGAGGTTAAAACCCTACATCCTTAAAGCGTGTATAAGCTATCAGTCGGCGCAAGCTTCTGCTTGAGCCCGCTTATGCCCCAAATCAAAGCTACATTTTGTCTTTTGCTGTGGCGCTTTTAAACATACACCTATCCCGGCAAGTCGCTGTTGTAACTCCAACTGCCGAAGCGTCCATCATAAAAGTAGTTTGCGTTTACTATTACAGCTTGTATAATGATTGGCAAGTCTTCTCCGTTGTCGTCATGTAGTTGAAAATCGTCTATCCCGTAGGCCGTTGTTGTGTATCTTCTTTTTTGTTGGTATGAAATAAAATGAGATTTAACAAAACGAACACCAATAACGTCCGTTGGAATGTTACTTCTCCGTTATCAACTACACACGTTATTGAAGCAAAATATTTAGAAGATATCATGCAGTTGATAGAAGACGAATTCGGCGTAAAAGGATTAAGAAAAAATTAAAGGGATAGTTGTTGTTAGAATAGAATTAAAATATTTTAGTTCAGTGGGGTTGGCCGTAATTGGGATGGTATAAATAGACATGCAACTAGGCGGGCATCTACAGGGGTCTTTTGAGATTGCAATAATCTTCAAGTTATTTAAATTAAACTTCCATCAGGCGCAGGACTCCGTTCTGTGTCCCCTTGTTACTAAAGCTTAAAATTCTTGCACCCAGCCATAACAGAAACCGAAAGCAGTAATTTTTCAGTTTTGCTGTTTAAATTTATGTAAACATATTTCTATGAGTGTCAGATATAAATTTATAGATAAGAAAGCCGTTTATTTTACGACTTCCACTGTAGTTGGATGGACAGATATTTTTACAAGAGAGATTTACAAAACCATACTTTTAGACAGTATTCGGCATTGCCAGATTAATCAGGGTTTGATACTACATGGGTGGGTGCTAATGACCAATCCCGCCCGGATGACCGGTCGGACGGGCATCTGCATACTATCTGTAGTTTTAAAGAAGGAAAAGACCCTGGACAAGTTTGGAGAAATATTAAAAGTTTTACAGCCATGAAAATAGTAGATGCTATAATAAAGAACTCCAAAGAAAGCAGGAGGGAACATTTGCTGCATACATTTGAAGAAGCTGGAAAAAAGAGCAGCAGTAATTTTACATAGTAATTTTGGCAACATAAAAAACCATCCGGTATTGTTAGTTGCAACAGAAATGTACAATCGAAAACTGGACTACATACATTGCAACCCCATAACAGCAGGCTTTGTAGCAGAACCATGGCATTGGATATACAGTAGTGCCGGGGATTATCACACAGAAAAAAAAGGCTTGTTAGATATTGCTTTTTTAGATGGATTTTAAGTTGGCAAAGATTAGTAACAGGTAGACACAGGACGGAGTCCTGCGCCTGATGCTTTTCAATAAGACGCAACGTCCCCGGCTCGGCTTTGGCTTGTTGGGATGCGTTGGTGGAAAGGGATCCATATTTAAGTAGTTGTTTTCAATAAGACGCAATGTCCTCAACGCTGCTTACGCTCGTTGAGATACGTTGCTGGCAAGTGAGTATAGTCGATATAATACGTTGATAGTAAAGAGGAAAAATGATTTTTAGTATTTGACGAGGTAAGGTGTTTTCAAATTTTAAAACCAAGTTTGCACCGGTGTAATATCCCTTTAGAAATTATTTCAGACTTTTTGGCTATTACAATAATAATCTGTAACAAAAAAACGAGGAGAGGTTTTGTTTCAGTAGATTGCTTTTAGGAATTAATTTTTTATGCATTTTCATTTTAGTTTTTATAGCTCCATATTGCTGATATTTTTTTCACAGGGCATCTTGTTTTCCTGCCTGTTGCTTTACAAAGGCAGCATGCTGAAGCAGCGTTCTTATTTTTGGTTAAGCCTTTTTATATTTTTATGCAGTTGCTACCTTCTTCCCTGGATGCTCGGCCATGCAGGATGGTACAGCTTGCAGCCTTACCAGGATATTATGTTCTATATTCCCATGCAGCAGCAGTTACTGATTGGCCCGGTTATTTTTTTCTACACACAAAGTTTGCTTAACCCATCTTTCCGCCTGCAAAAGAAAGATTGGCTGCATTTGTTGCCCGCCATCATTTATTTGGCATACAGCCTCATGGTATTTATCACAGATAAACTGGTGCTGGAGCAGTATTTTTTTTATGCCAACGGACGGGACAAAGATTTAGATAGTTGGTATCAAATTGCAGGTCTTGTCTCCATGTTAGTGTATGGTTTGTTATCCATCAGGTATTATGCTTTGTACAGAAAAATCATTTACCAGGCTACCAGTTTTGCAGACTTGCTTTTGTTTGATTGGGTAAAAAAATATTTACTCGCCTTCTTTATTATGCAACTGGTTATGCTCTGCTTGCTGTTATTTAATCCAAGTTGGGGAAGCTTTACACAAAAATGGTGGTACTACTTTTTCTTCGCCTGTCTTTATTATTACATTGCCCTTACTGCTTATGCCAATCAAATCAAATCTGTTGTTTTTTTCCGGGTCAGCAACTTGTTCAATGCGCCTGTTTATTTGGTCAATGAATACAAACAGCCGGTCGGTTTATTACCTCTTCCTTTAGATAAAGAAGAAAATATACTTACACTTGATGCATCTTCAACAACAGAAAAAATTTCTCTTTTCCCCGAACTGGAAGATTGGAAGCAAAAGATAACGACACTAATGGGAAAGGAGAAATTATATCAAAACCCGGAGCTCACTTTAAAAGAACTGGCGGAAAAACTTTTTTCCAACACGGCAGTAATTTCAAAAGCCGTTAACCAGGGTTTTAAAATGAATTTTAATGATTTTGTAAACCAGTATCGGATTGAAGCAGTTAAAATACTTTTTGAAAAAGGGGAGCATAAAAAACAAACTTTGCTGGCCATTGCTTTTGAAAGCGGTTTCAATTCGAAGACCACATTTAACAGGGCTTTTAAAAAATATACCGGTCTGTCTCCAAAGGAATATCTATTGAAGAAAAACAATACAGCCGGCGAGAATGCATAGAAAAGATGTACCAAATTATAAATTGGAGCGACAGATAATTTCTGGGAACTCAATTTTGTCGAAAATCAAAAACTATATGCAATCAAAAAAATACCTGCTGCTGGTCCTTCTCTTTTTATCTACAACTGCATATAGCCAAACTGCGGAAGTAAAAAGGCGGATTCAGCAAGTTGAAAATGGATTGATGCCTTACGTGCCTGTAAAAGATTTTGCAAAATGGACTATTGCAGACAGGATGAAGTACCACAAAATTCCCGGAGCCAGTATTGCCGTGATAAAGAATTTTAAAATAGACTGGGCAAAAAGCTATGGCTTTGCTGATACCATATTAAAAAAACCAGCCAGTAACCAAACGGTTTATTCAGCCGGTTCGGTCAGCAAACTGCTGATGGCTTTTGCGGCCATGCGGATGGTAGAGCAGGGAAAAATAAACCTTGATTCTCCCATTAATAATTATCTCAAAAGCTGGAAGCTTGCAGAAAATGATTTCACCAAAAACAAACCCGTAACGCTCCGCATGCTGCTGAGCCATACAGGCGGCACTTTGCAATCAGCCTATTTTGGATTTACGCCTGATAAAAAACCATTGCCCACAATAGTGGAAATTGTAAGCGGCGCATCAATCTCAGAAACAAGACCTGTGGTAGTAAATAGTGAGCCTGGCAAAGAATTCCGTTATTCGGGTGGCGGTAGCATGGCGGCACAACTGGCATTGATGGATATTACCGGAAAAGATTTCAACAGCATCATCAGCGAACAAATATTTGCACCGCTTGGATTGAAGCAGGCAACTTTTCAGCAGCCGCTTCCTGCGTCTTTCACTAACAATGCCGCATGGGCATATTCAGCTGCCTCGTGGTTTAAGGGCATGCCTTATGTGTATCCGCAGCAGGCGGCAGCAGGCCTTTACAGCAATGCTACGAACCTTGCTACTTTTATCATTGAAATGCAAAAAGCGTATGCCGGCAACAGCAAGCTGATGAAAAAATCTACAGTGGAACAGATGCTGACACCCGTAGCAAAAATTTCTGAAGGTAGTTACCTGGAACAAATTGGGCTGGGTGCTTTTTTATTGGAAAGAACCGGTAACACAAACAGAAAAGGAAAATATTTTGAACACCAGGGCGTAAACGCTGGCTTTGTAACGTATGCAATGGGCAGTGTGGAAGATGGCAACGGCGTGGTAATTATGATGAACAGCGGTGATGATTTTAATGGCTTTGGCATGGAAGTAAGAAGGGTGGTGGCACAGGTGTATGGCTGGAATAATTTTTTGCCGGATGCAATACAGCCAATTGCAATGACTGCAGCAGCACTTGATAAATTTACAGGCCGCTACCGCATGGCTGTTGATGAAGTGCTTTACCTGCGCCGGGAGAAAAATTACCTCGTAGAAAATATCAACCAGGGAAAAGACATCTATTGTTTCCCCATTGGTAAAGACAGCATAGTGTTTACCGACTTTAACATAAAAGGATTTTTTTACAGTGATACAAATAGCAACATAACCGGCCTGCGGAATGAATACCAAAAAGACCCGATGCCGAAAATGAACGCCGATGAGTTTTCACCTTCCGAACACCTGCTTGCAAAAAGATATACTGCCGCAAAAGAAGGTTACGCAAAAATAAATATGAATGAATACCAGCTCACTTACCTGGCCTATGATTTGTTTTCGAAAAAACAAAAAGACCTTGATGCGGTAAAAGCCATCCTTGAACTGGCACAGGAAAAATTCCCGAACGCATCTATTGTTTACAGCCGGTGGGGAGATTATTATCTGGCGATTGATGATAAATCCAAAGCAATAAAAAGTTATCAGCGGGCAATGGAGCTTGATCCCAATGATGCGAATACCAAAAAAGTATTGGACGCTTTATTAAAGCAATAGTCAGTTGGCATAACTTAATCCTTTTATTCCTACTACTGTGATACCTGGTAACTTTCTTATGCCGTCTCAAATATGATTTGAGACGGCTATTTTTATTTGACACTCCTTTCTTCTGTCTCATATTATCATTTGCAGCGACTGCCGCACTTGCATAACCCCATCTTTGTTGAAAAAAATTATTCAACTATAAAATCAAGGTTATGAAAAAATTACTCCTCGCCTTTGGTCTGCTGGCCGGTATTCAGTCAATTTCATTTTCCCAAAAGAATTATTCAAAATGGAATGGCAAAACCTGGGAACAACTGGATGGAAATGGCAAAATGGTACAACTTACTCCACCTGTTACGCCATTTACTATTGTTGAAGTAAACAACATCAATTTAAAACTGGTTGTTGGGCCAGGTGCAACAGCATACTCAGTTACTGTTTCGATAGATGAAAACCTGAAAGATTTTTTCCGGCTTACCCAGGATGGAAAAACGCTAAAGGTAACCATGGACTTTAGCGGCGGTAAATATCCACGCTGGTTATCGGCCAGCAATATGGTGGTAACCATTCAAGTTCCGTCGGTTGAAACTTTGGTGAACAAAGGCAATAGTAAAGTGAAAATAGATCTCAACAATCAACTTTCATTTAATTTATTGGCAGATGGTAACCCGGATATCACCCTCACCGGAAAAGTTGGAGCCTTCCTTTTACAAACGACTGGTAATGCCAATATAAATGCAGGCAGTTTGATAGCAGAAAAAATCACCCTTACTGTTAATGGCAATTCAAACATTAAAGTAAATGCTGGAAAAGTGGTGGAAGAATCTGTAAAGGGAAACAATGATATCAGTAATCTTTTTTATGCCCCTAAAAAAGAAGCTGCCATGGAGGATCAAAGTACCGATAAACCAATAGCAGCATTCATCCGGTTCAGGATAAAGAACAATAGTATGCTTCCGAAAAAAGTGAGTCTTATTTATTACCGCCCCGATGAAAGAGGAAACGCTACCATGATATTTACTCTGGGTCCATTACGCTGCAAATCATTTCAACTTCCCGAAGGCACAAAGCTTTATCTCGCCAGCAATGAACAGGTAAACACTGTAATGAGTGGTGCAAAAATATCTGACCAAACACCATTTTTAATTGTGAAGAAAGATGATGCGGGAAGTGTTTTCGATATAAAATAGAAATTGGCGTAAATGAAATCCTAAACTTAAAAGCAAAAAAATATGAAATCACTAATAATCAGCCGGCCATTTATTTTAATACGCAACGTCCTCGGCTCTGCTTAGGCATGTTGAGAAACTTTGTTGAGAAGGAGAAAAGATATGTGATACCCGAATAAAGATTATACTGCAAAGAAAGATAGGGCAGAGGATAGTTACAACTTATAAAACTGCAAGTTGGGTTAACCTGCTTTGCAGTAAAACCCAGCTTATGCAATTGAAAACCTCATTATGATTTAAACTGCATAAACCAGGTTGAAGAAAATGTCATTTATCCTAATACCGCCTCGTGGGTGATAGTAGCATTTAGTAGTTTTGATATTGGGCAATTGGCTTTGGCATCTGCCACTGCTGTTTCAAACTGCTCAGGGCTAATGCCGGGTATCTTAGCTGAAATAACCAGGTGCGATTCGGTAATAGCGCCTGCAGCAGCATCTAAGGTTATTTCGCATTGGGTATTAATTTCATCGGCTGTAAAACCGGCGGCACCCAATACAAAACTCAGTTTCATATTAAAGCAGCCTGCATGCGCCGCCGCTACCAATTCTTCCGGATTGGTGCCAACACCTTGCTCAAAGCGACTGAGAAATGAATATTGAGTGTTGCTCAATACGGTACTTTGGGTAGTTAAATGCCCTGTACCTTCTTTACCTGTACCGTTCCAAACGGCTGTTGCGTTTCTTTTCATTATTGTTTTTTTATTTTTTAAAATCCTATTAATGCTGCTTCTGTTAAAAACTCCTTGATGGCACTTTCTGGTGTTTCAAAACCGGGTAAAAAATCGACTTGTTCAGAATAATTGATATCGCTAAAATAGCAAAGTTGCTTTCTGAATAATATTGGGTTAAAACTGTCATTGAATAATTCTTTTGCTTTACCTGATATTTCATTAATACTATAAAAATCCTTAATTAAAAAATACAGATCCACATAGTCTTTCCATTTTCCCCTTCCGCCAAGTGCAAAGGCTTTCATTGCGGCAAGGCTGATTAAATCCGGCATCTTTAAATTACCTTCATACGTTTCATTAGCTTCCACCAAAAATGGGAATTCAAAAAAAGTAAGTTTTACATCATTGAGTATAAAATGAATCTGATCTGGTAAAGCGATTATAATATTAGATGAAAAACCCGATACAGCCACAGCCTTTTTTACCGAAGTGAAATTTATTTTTTTTTCTGTAAACAAATCAAAGTCAACAGAATGCCTGTGGCCAATGTGTAAAGCAATGGCAGTGCCGCCTACCAGGTAATAATTCTTTTTATATTTTTTTATAAAAGGCAGCAATTGCTGTTGATTATTATTTAAAATTTCGATGTGCATATTTAGCAAGGTAAAGGCTGAAGAAATTTCTGGAAAGTACGTTGTAGTTATTGGCTACACGTACAGATGTTTTTAATTGTTCAAAAAAAATAGCGGCTAACTTTTGTTTGCCTATCAGCTTAAATAATGCCTTTACATTATCTTCATCAGCATAATTAAAAAAAAATTCAGTTACTACCGCCAATGGCAAATTCTCTTTTTCACTGTCTTTAGTGTACCAGAACAGGGAAGCATTTTTACGGATAAGCGCTTTTAATTCGGGGCTATTTTCCATATTTAAATTTACCATTTTTAATGCTAAAAAGTATGTTTTAAGCAAACAATTTTTTTAAAATTTCTTCATCAAAACCAACC
Source organism: Chitinophagales bacterium (assembly GCA_038234405.1). Classification (GTDB taxonomy): domain Bacteria; phylum Bacteroidota; class Bacteroidia; order Chitinophagales; family Chitinophagaceae; genus Ferruginibacter. The sequence continues at coordinate 23,724 of JBBQTZ010000024.1, read as the reverse complement.
AAAACCTTTTTACCAAACTCAATTACAGGCCGTTTAATACTGCTGGTATTTTGCCGCATAAAATCTATTGCTGTAGTTTCATCTACAATAGCAAGTTTCGCTGCCGGAGATAAAGTGCGCCAGGTGGTTCCTTTTTTATTGAGCAGTAGTTGCCAACCAACTACCTTACTCCAATCAGTAAGTTTTTCGGTTCCAATACCTTGTTTTTTATAATTATGAAAACTTACTTCCAACTTATTTGCCTTAAACCAATCGAGGGTTTTCTTTATAGTATCACAAGTAGAAATACCGTAAATGGTAATGTTACTCATGGTTAAAAGTCGGGTTTTGCTGGTTTTGTTTTCATAATAGTTTCAATTTTTTCAATTACATCCGGCGTTAATTTTTCAACCACTTCCAGCGCTTTTAAATTATCGAGTAATTGTTGTTTTTTGGTAGCACCCAAAATTGCCGTACTTACGTGTGGATTTTTAATACACCAGGCAATGCTTACTGCTGCGGTAGTAACACCCAATTTTGCTGCAAACTCACTTAATTTTTTCACTTTCTTTATCTTGTCTTCCATTACCAGTGTTTCTTTTAACCAGCCAAGGTCGTCCATTGCCAACCGGCTTCCTTTAGGTATACCATCATTGTACTTACCACTTAAAAGGCCGGAAGCTAACGGGCTCCAAATTGTAGTGCCAAGGCCTACATTTTTATAAATTTCTGCAAACTCTACTTCTATTTTTGCACGCTCAAAAAGGTTGTATTGTGTTTGCTCCATTGTGGGGCCAATTAGCCGGTATTTTTCTGCAATGCGGTGGGCTTCCATAATTTCTACACCACTCCACTCGCTAGTGCCCCAGTACAATATTTTGCCTTGTTGCAGCAATAGATTCATTGCCCAAACTGTTTCTTCAATGGGTGTTTTTTTATCGGGCCGGTGGCAAAAAAACAAATCCAGGTAATCTACCTGAAGCCTTACCAACGCTTCATTACAGGCTTCTATCAAATGTTTGCGGCTATTGCCTGTTTGGTTGGGTTTGTTGTCTTTTCCATGCCAGCCAAAAAATGCTTTAGATGATACAATGAAAGATGTTCTGTCCCATTTCTTTTTCTTTAAAATGCGGCCCATCATTTTCTCACTTTCGCCCAGGGCGTAGGCTTCTGCGTTGTCAAAAAAATTGATACCATTATCGTAGGCAATCGTCATTAACTCTTCTGCTATTTTATCGTTTATTTGCTTACTAAAGCTTACCCAGCTACCAAAAGAGAGTACGCTAACCTGTAGGCCCGATTTTCCGAGTTGTCTGTATTCCATAATAATTTGTTGAGTTTAAAATATGAAGTTCAAAGTTACAACAGCATACTGCCAAGTAACGTTTTTGTACATTAAAATACTTTAGTACTGGTTTTGATGTTGGAGTTTTATTTTAGCAACCAACTACTTATAACACAAATCTATCAAATTATTTTTTAACTGCTATCAGCCAAAAAATAACCTGAAATTGTATCTTTATTGCATCCCTTCACTGCTAATTCAACTGCAAAATTTGGATTTAATCCGGAAAATCTGTGTTAGATACTTTTAAAAAGCCTACGGGGTGTATAATATGGTAGGTGCTAAAATCTTGCCGTGCATCCATACCCGTTCCATTGAGTGTTTGTGTTCTTGTTCTGATTTTTACCGCCTTATCGGTATAAAATTCTGCATCAGTTCGGTTTCTATCCCAATACAATTCATCGCAATACAGGGTATCTCCCAATACATTGATTACCCTAACACTGTCTTTTAAAAACACCTTGCTTTGGCCCTCATTGTATTTGGCATATTTGGCATCAAGCTTGCTTTCTATACTGTCGTTGGCATCAAAAAAATCAACATGAACTTTTAATGGAAACTCAACATAACTTACCGTATCATTTACCCGGTACATTAGCGGACCAGTGAGTACAGATCTTTTTTTACCATTTACGCTGTAGCGGATAACTACTTGTTTAGATTCATCACGGCCAATGCCTTTTGCATTTATTTGTCTTACTTCTTCTAATTTATTTTCGCAACTATATAAAAAAATACAGCCCAATATAGCGGCTGTACCTATTTTATTATACCAAACTATCCTCATTGTAAGTGGTAAATTTATTAATAGTATTTACTTCTGTTAAACCAAAGATCGCCTAAAGATAAACCAACGCATACCCTTAAAGTACTTTCTCTCAGGTTTGATTTTTTATCACCACGGCTACCAATTTCTATAGAAGTATTGAGGTAAGATGTTTGCGTTTCGTAAAAAGATTTACGCAATTTTAAGGGAAAGCCTGCTCCAAATGAAAAGCCATATTCGGGTAAATTGTTGCCAACATTGACATAATCTGTGCCAATATAAAATCCTGCCCTGTATTTTACAGCGCTAAAATATTTTTTTATATTGTTCATTCCGGCAGGTAAATATTCGGCACCAATCCTTACTTTCCAGGTATTTTGTACATTTTCTGCCTGGTTAAAAAAGCGGTATTTGCTCCAGTAGCTTTGTTCGTAATCAGCGCCAAATGTCCAGTGGTTGCTGCTATCCTTGTAAGTAAAGCCAACGCCAAAGTTTGCAGGATAAGTTACTGTGCCATCTTGCATTTTTTGATAAACGCTATCAATCCTGAAAGCTGTACCGTTGGCATCGTAGCTTACGGTTTCTCTGGTAGTAGTTTGGGTGCCTTTCATTTGCTGGCTAAGGTTGCCATAAGCTCCAAGCCGAAGAAACGCTTTGTTTTTTAAAAATAGCTCGTACTGTACACCAAGATTTAAAAATACGCCTCCAAAATTTGTTCTGTTAGCCGAGTTTGATTGATAGTAAAGTACAGAATCGTTTATTAAATTGAGTTTGGTGCTGTAGTCTTTATTTCCAAAACGGTAGCCCGTATTAAAACCTACATTAAAGCCTTTAAACCTAAAACCTGCTCCCACATTTGCTTCATTTACGCCTCCTGTGCCCTCGTAGTTTGTTGCAAAACTGTCTATACCTGCTTTTCTACCTATGCTTAATATTTTGTAGTTAATTTTTGATACAGGTTTTAATCCAAAACTTACACCCATAAAAAGGCCTTTTTTGTTAAGTTTTTTTAACCTAACCGGCATACCTAATTGTATGTAAGAAATAATAAAGTTGTTAGCAGTAAATTTTGCTGCCGGGTTTGTGCTTTTTAAAGTACGGCTATCTACCTCAATGCCAATTTCAAAAATAGAATTGCGCTGATAACCTGGTAATGTATAACTAAGGTTGCCATAACTGGCCGGATTTACAAAATTTACTGATTGCAAATCAGAATAACCGGCAGCTATACCGCCCATTGACCTATTTACAATATTTTGACTGGGTACAATATCACCAAGTCCATATCTGGAATAAGGAGAGTTTTCCTGAGCAGTAGCGGTACTTAAGTGTAGGCAGGTTAATATCATTCCAATCCATCTCATCATGTTAGCAGTTATTTACTTCGCTGATTGCGTAAAGCCCTTTAAATAAAAAATTATTGTCGGCAAATATCTTCTTTTTAAGGTGACGGCCAAAATAGCCTGCATCTCCCCCGGTTAAAACCACGTTAAAATTGCCATATCTATTGCTGTAGAAGTCAATAAAACCGGCTATTTCGTAGCTTATACCAGCAATTACACCACTCTGTAAATTTGTTTTAGTATCGTAGCCAATTACAGGAAAATTCCACCAATTTTCATCATTTCCTTTTTCTATCATGGGTAAAAGCGCTGTAAAATTATGCATAGACGTAAACCTCATTTGCAAGCCTGGAGATATGGAACCACCCAAAAACTGGTGGTATTGGTTAATAAAATTGTAAGTAATGCAACTGCCAAGGCCAATTACAAGGTTGTTTTGGTGCGGATAATAATGAACAGCAGCGGCGGCTAAAGCTAGTCTGTCTGCTCCAATAGATGATGGTTTACCTACAGGGGTGGTAAAATTTATTTGAGAGCTATGCGATAATTTGTGAAAATTGGTATGAGTGGCCAAAATATCTTCTATAGCAACATTGTGATTTATTACAGATGAAAGTATAGCAGCATCTGGCTGATAGGTTTTAATTATGGCAAGAATGGTGTCATCCTTATCATTTTCTACAGCTATTTCTTTTACCAGTTCATTATCCTGAAACAAAGCAGCCTTTAACCTTGTGTTGCCAAAATCTAAACAAATTGTTTTTTTCATACTGATAGGTTAAATTTTTAAAACTGTAAGCACCCTTTGTAATGGTTAAATATATAGGTGTAGTTATTATTTCGTTTATTTAAAAACAGTTACATTTTTTTATTGTTTACCCTGGGTTAATATATTTTGCCGCAACCAGGCTTTGTGCCTTTATAATGCCTTACAACCGCCCTCCACGTTATTTTATCTTCTACAATACGTAACCGTTTTTAAAATCATCAGCTCAAAACATTTCTAAACTGTAACAACTTAAACTACTCTCACTAAATACCACCCTATAATGATTTCAGCCAACTTTAAACTTTGTTACCTATAAATTAAATCCACTCAAATTTTTAAAATGGCCATTTAGTTGTATCCTGTCTTTAAGGCTTTCTACCTCAGATAGTAAAGGTAAAATTTTAGATATATGCTCCGTAAGGTATTTCTGTCGCTGTAATTCATTCATTAGTTCAAGTACTTCATATTCTCCCTCTAAAGAAAGGCCGGCATGATGAGCTATGTCATAGCTTAAAAGTGCTTCATCTGGTTTTTTAAAAGATTTTTCAACTTTTATTAGTGTGTGCAATTGGCGCAAGGCCACCAGTAATTTGTTCATTAATGTTCTGTTGCCAGCTATTTCATTTTCCGGATAGGCTACAATAGCGCCGCTGTAAAGTTTATCGGGCAAGGTTTTTACTATTTCTAACATACGGAATACTTCTATACCGCTGGTTTTAATATCCATTGCGCCATTATCGTAAGTTTCTGTAATCTCAATTATTTCTACAAGCGTGCCCATATCTTTTATTGTATTGCTGAGCACAGAAGGTATGCCAAATGGCTTTTTTTTTTGTGTACAATCGTTAATTAACTGCTTGTACCGTGGCTCAAATATATGCAGGTTCAAATCTTCGCCCGGATATACTACTATGCCTAATGGAAAAATGGGAATAAAATTAGTCATACAAAATAAGAATTTTATCGAAGATAAATAAATGGCAGGAGAGGAACACAAGTACGGTGCATATCAAATAATTACCGGTTAGTATTAACAGTATTTTACGGAAGATTGGCGTAGTAAGAATTGTAACCTACAACAACTAAAAGCCATATTTTGAGACAATTTCAACTGCAAAAACCGGGTTAACCTAACCTTAGCAATTGAAAATTTACGGTTCTTCGGTAAACTTAGTGGAAATATCTTTTATACAAGGTTACTAATATTTATTTTAGAACTGGATTGGTAACCATTGAGTCAAAAAAACTACGTACTCAAAATCACTAATTCCACTAAATAAACTTAAGAACTAATTTTTGTGCACAAGGAGGACGGCTATTGTAAAAAATCATATACAAATACACACTGTCTGATACATCAAAATAATTGCTTGTATAGTTGTGCTTGCTATTTGTATTCTATCTTTGAGGTATGTGGGTACAATACCTCAACCAAATACAGGAGGGTAATATAAAATCTTTGGCCAGAGCTATTTCATTGATAGAGAATGAAGTAGGCGGATATGAGGAATTGCTGCAATTGTTGCCCGCAAGTAACACCCCTATTATTGGCATTACCGGCCCGCCAGGTGCTGGCAAAAGTACGCTTACCGATGCGTTGATTGGAGAGCTGGTTGGCCAGCAAAAAAGTGTTGCCATACTCTGCGTTGACCCCTCGTCTCCTTTTAATTTGGGTGCTTTACTCGGCGACCGTATCCGCATGAGTGAGTGGTACAATAACCCGGCGGTGTACATACGTTCCCTGGCAACCCGTGGAGCTTTAGGCGGGTTGCATCCAAAAATTATTGAAATAAGCGACTTGCTTAAAGCTGCTTGTTTTGATTATATTATTATAGAAACCGTTGGCGTTGGGCAAAGTGAAATTGAAATTGCCGGACTGGCAGATGCAACAGTAGTGGTAATGGTGCCCGAAGCTGGAGATGAGGTACAAACCATGAAAGCCGGGCTAATGGAAATTGCCGACCTGTTTGTGGTTAATAAAAGTGACCGGCCAGATGCTGATAGCTTTGTAAAAAACCTGCGACTAATGCTGGCGCCTGCTTTTCACAAGAAAGAAATACCTGTACAAGTTATTAAAACCGTAGCCTTAAAAAAAACAGGTATTGCCGAAATGTTGGCTGCTATTCAGCAATGCCTGCTGCATACTACCGGCCCTGGCCAACAGGCGCAACGAAATGAACGGCACTGGTGGCTGCTTGCAGAAAAAGCTTATTACCTGCTTCAGAAAAAAAGAATGAAAGACATTGACAAAGCATTGCTTAAAAAAAATATTGAGACTGCCGGAAACAATTTTAATTTATACAGATTTATACAAAAACTATAAACAATGGAAGATTTAATACCAAATGAAGGATTTCCGAAATGTGCTGGCGAAGCACCAATTTGCGTAAACGTAGTACCAGGTAAAGTATATGCCTGGTGTACCTGTGGCCTTAGTGAAAAACAACCTTTTTGCAATGGACAACACAAAATAATTGAAGGGGCAAACTATAAAAGCCTTAAAGTAGAATTTACAGAAGAAAAAGAGGTTTGGCTTTGTACCTGTAAACAAACTAAAAATCCGCCTTATTGCGATGGTAGTCATAAATTGATAGCCAAATAACCACAATTGATCAGCATTTTGATTAGGTATGGGCAAAAAAAAAGGCCGGTATAGAAATACAGCCCGTTTTAAATCCAATATCCTATGAAAAACCAATGTATTAACGCTGGCTTTGTAGCAATATTGTGTACGGGGTAAATTTTTTTAAAAATATTTGTAATATCCATTAAACCTGGATAATGCAGTTGAAATCATATAGTTTTCAACTACATTATTCAGGTTTAATTGTAATCCGGTATTTATCTGCTACAAAACTTTCTAAAGCTTTAAGTAGTGCCATTTGGTTGCAGGCCCGTTCTAAATTTTGCTCAGCATGGCTGGTAGTATAATATACATCGCCATTAATATAATCGGTTATAAAACGAAGGCATTGCATATAAGTAAGCAGTAAGCCACTGAGGTGAAAGTATTGCTGCTCCTCCCGGGTAAAAATTTTACCCATATTGCTTAAATAGCCATCTGTTATGGCTTGGTAATGATGTGGCCTGATGCTAATTTCATCGTATTGCTTGTTGTTTTCGTCTGTGCTGGTTGCTATAGTGCGGATCATATCGCCTGCATCGCTAAAAAAATAGCCGGGCATGGTGGTATCTAAATCTATTGGTGTTATTACCTCATTGGTTCGTTCATCAAAAAGAATATTGCTGATTTTAGCATCGTGGTGCTGAATGTATTGTCTGAATTTTTTATTATTTGCGATAAGTTTGTTATAAAATGACAGCAATGGCTGGTAGCTTTCCAGTGCTGCCGTAATTTTTTTTGCGTTGATAACCCGGCCTGCATTGTTTTGCTGTATAGCCTGTATTAATTGTTGGTGCCTAAATGCAATATCATGAAAATGGGGTATTACTTGCTGTACTTTATTGGTTGCTGCATCTGCCAGATCGAGCGTTAATCTGCTAAATGATACTGCCACCTCATAAGATTGTTCGGCAGTGTTTACCTGGGCTGGGGTATATGAATGTTGAATATAAATAAACATACGCCAGCAGCCGTTTTTGCCAGCATCTAAATAATCGCCACCCCTAAGTAAGGCAACCATTGCAGGCACCTGAAATCTACTATGGCTTTTTAACAACTGGTTAGCAATGTACCGATAGTTTTGTTGCAACAATTGTGGCCGGGTAAATATATTGGTATTAATTTGTTGCAGTATAAATGCTTCGCTACTGTGCTCACCTTCAATTTTAAATGTTTTATTTATGAGCCCGTTATGGATGGTGGTAGCAGTTATTTTTTGTAAAGGTAAAAAATATTGTACAATATCATTGAGTGGTAACTGCATTGGAAATTAACTATTTTAAAGATGCAAAATATGAGATAAATATTTTTTTGTAGCCCAATTCTACTTTGTGTATTTCAAATGGACGCATCGCTTAGTGGTTGGTGAGAACATCAAACAAGGCCTTGCCTTTATCGGTGTCTCCATCAACAGAAACCGGGAATGACAATATGAAATGCACTCAATCTACTTTATGCTACAGCGCAATTAGTAAAAAAGTTTAGGTAAATATATTAAAATAGCTAGCTGAATTTTCTACTTCACCCAATAAAACCACTGATTTTTTTACAATCAATAATCATCCGACAAAGCAAATACTGGCTTACGAGTCATCCATTTTCCATTGGTGAAATCAGGAAACTCTACAGTTTGGTTACCCAACTGAATACTTTGCTCACTCAATGGCGTAATAGCACTCCATGCTGCAGCATCATACACATCCATTGGGGTGGGTAATTTGCGTTTTACAGCTTCAATAAAGGCATTAAGAACAAAAAAGTCCATACCGCCATGGCCGGCGCCTGCTGCATCGCCACCATATTTTTTCCATAAAGGATGATCGTATAAATCTAAGTAGGTTTTGGCATTATCCCATTGGTGCGGCTTGCTAAAGCCTTCCAGGTAAATAGAATTGTTTACATCCATCCACAGGCCATTAGTGCCCTGTACCCTAAAGCCTAAAGAATAGGGCCTTGGTAAATTGGTATCATGCTGCAGCAAGATAGTTTCTCCATTGCTTGTACTTATATTGGTGGTAACTACATCGCCTAGTTTAAATTCCAGTGAAGCATTGGGATGATTAGTCCCGCCTTTTTTTACAATATATTCATGTAACCCTTTTGCTTTTGTAGCAAAAGAGCAAAGATTTAAAAAACGGTTGCCCCGGTTGATGTTTATATAGTTGGCTATTGGCCCAATACCATGCGTGGGGTAAAGATCGCCGTTTCTTAACAGGCTATGGTTGGTTCTCCATTTTGCCTCAGAATAGCCTTTATCACCAAACTCTGCACCGCTGTTGTAGGGCGTTTTACCATCGTTAAATTTTACACCTCTAAGATCGTGCTGGTAACCGCCCTGCAGGTGTATCATTTCGCCAAACATACCTTTGCGAACCATGTTGAGTACCGCCATTACATCTCTGCGGTAGCAAACATTTTCCAGCATCATCAGGTTGCCTTTATACTGTTCACATGCTTTTACTACATCCCAATGATCTTGCAGGGTAATACCCAACACCACCTCGGTACCTACGTATTTGCCCGCTTGCAAACCGGCAATACACATAGGTGCATGCCACTCCCAGGGGGTGGCAATAATAATGGCTTCTATTTCCGCTATATTTAATACATCCAGGTAGGCATAGTTGCTGCCGGTAAATATTTTGGGTAAAGGCTTTTTAGCATCGGCAAATAATTTTTTTGCCATAGATAGCATATTCTCCTGTACATCGCAAATGGCAACCACTTCGGTATCGTCTCTTTTTAGTAGTAGCGCTAAATGATCTTGCCCACGGAGGCCAACGCCAATAATGCCAATTTTTACTTTTCTGTTATCTTGGTTCAAAATGCCGGAGGGCAATATGGTAAAACCTAGGCCGGATACAGCCGTATTTTTTAAAAATTCTTTGCGGAGCATGTGTAAATATTTATCCTGTGAAATTATGTATAGTTTTAATTACAAAGTATGTTTTAAACCAAGATTTTGCAGTTACAGCATATTAAAAAGGTTTACAGTCGGCGCAACGTCCTCAGCTCAGCTCATTGCTCGTTGAGAGAAATTGCTAGGAGAAGGGATTGGCGCCACAGCCCTTCGCCACAGCCCCAAGCTACAAACCCTTACCCGTAATTGTATAACAACACTAACAAAATCCCCATTGCATAGTATTTCGAATAAGCTCAATATTGAGCAGAAACACATGCCTTTTCATTTTTTCCATTGCTTCAACAACTTAATTCTTGAATGTTTGTTTTTATGTTTGCCGGCATGATGTTCGGCCACAGCGTAATACAAAACAACAATCAACCATGAATAATTTAGTTTGGTTTCAAAACGATTTAAGGGTGCAAGACAATCAGTCGTTGGCAAAAGCAGTAAAAAATGCTGGCAAAACAATTGGGTTGTATTGTATAGATCCACGGCAATTTGAAACCAATAAACATGGGTTTAAGAAAATCGAAAAATTTAGGGCAAAATTTCTGTTGGAAACCATTCGGGATCTTAAAAATAATCTTGCCTTACTGAATATTCCCTTGTTCATTTTTCACGATACACCCGAAAATGCTATACCATCATTTGTTGAAGAACACCAAATTAGCACCATCTTTCTACAAAAAGAATGGACGCCCGATGAGACCGCTGTAAACCATCGTCTTAAAAATATGGAGATGATCCTTGATTTGAAATGGATAGAAACCTATGACCAATTTTTATTTCACCCCGACGATATTCCCTACAGTGATGTTGGAAAAATTCCCGATGTTTTCACAGAGTTTAGAAAAAAATGTGAGCAAGCCTGCAAGGTTCGTGCTACGGTAACAGTAGAAAAGCAGCCCGAAACCAATATGATCAACACATTAAGCGTATTACCTACGCTCGAAGATTTGGGATTAGCATCTTTCCAGATAGATAAAAACTCCGCCTTTCCTTTTAAAGGTGGTGAAACAGCGGCCATGAACAGAATGGAGGATTATTTTTTTGAAACAGAAAATTTATCTTCCTACAAAAAAACACGCAATGGATTAACTGGTAAAGATTATAGTTCAAAACTATCGGCTTGGCTCGCAAACGGCAGTATATCGGCACGAACCATTTATTGGGAAGTGAAAAATTATGAGCGGGAAATATGTAAAAACGAAGACACTTATTGGTTGATTTTTGAATTGATTTGGCGTGACTATTTCAAATATATTTCCTTAAAACACGGCGATAAAATTTTTGAATTAGATGGTATTTTAGGCCATCAATATGAATGGAAGGTTAGTGATAAAGCTTTTAGAGCGTGGACAAACGGCAACACGAACGAGCCCTTTATTAATGCCAATATGATTGAACTACAACGTACAGGCTTTATGAGTAACAGGGGCAGACAAAATGTAGCTAGCTATTGGGCAAAAGAATGGAAACAAGATTGGCGCATAGCTGCAAAATATTTTGAAAGCATGTTGATTGATTATGATGTACATTCAAACTATGGTAATTGGATGTACAATGCCGGCGTTGGTAACGACCCAAGGGATAGGTCGTTTAACATTAAACGTCAAGCCGAAATGTACGATGCAAAAGGTACATACCAGGCGCTGTGGTTGAACCCAGATTTATAGTAGGGCATCTCTAAAACCTTCCTTTTACTCTACTTTGGAGAGGAATTAAAGCCCGCCCGGCTGATGCCGATTCGGACGGGGTGAGGTCAAATAAAAAAATAGGTTTTTAGAGATGTCCATTAAAAAACAAACAATCGTATGATAGTGATTATTGGTGCCGGCATAGCAGGTTTAACATGTGCCAAATATTTAAAAGACAAAGGAGTGGAAGCGGTTGTGTTGGAAGCTTCCGATCAAGTAGGCGGGCGAGTTAGAACCGACAAGATTGATGGTTATACACTCGATCGGGGTTTTCAAGTGTTATTAACCTCTTATCCGGAAGCCACTAAATTATTGGATTACGATGCATTGCGATTAAAAATACTGCCGAGTGGGGCACGCATTAGAATGGGTGATCAATTCCATGTGATGCCTAACCCATTAAAAAATTGGACAACAGCCCCACAAGCATTGATGGCGCCCGTAGGAAACTTATGGGATAAATTAAAAGTGCTACAACTCAATATTAAGCTTAGAAACGCTACCGATCCTACCGTTGCAGAACCGGCTGAAAAACAAACCACCTTGGAATTTTTAAAAGAATTTGGTTATTCAGATACCATCATCAATCGATTTTACAAACCCTTTTTCCGAGGTGTTTTTTTGGAGAAAGATTTAAATACAGATTCGAAATTCTTCAAGTTTTTGTTTAGTCAATTTGCTAAGGGTAACGTGGTGGTGCCAGCAAACGGCATGCAAGCTATTCCCGAACAAATTGCAGCACATCTTTCACCCGATCAAATAAGGCTGCAAACACCTGTTGCAAAAATAGACGGCAAAACAGTATTTCTTCAAAATGGGGAAACGATTAACGCTGAAACAATCGTTTTAGCAACAGATGCCAACACAACAAATCGGTTGTTAGGTAACTATCAACATACACCTTTTAACAGTACCGATTGCCTTTATTTCACCTGCGATATGCCTTTTGATCTTTTTAATGTGCCCTACCTTGTCATCAATGCCAATGAAGCGGAGATAATCCACCATATTGTTGTTTTATCAGCATTTGCGCCTTCTTATGCTCCTGAAGGGAAAGTCCTGATTTCTGTGAGCCTTGTGGGCAAGAATTCATTTACTGAAATTGAATTATTAGAAAAAGTACAGCAGGAACTACAACAATGGTTTGGCAAAAAATATGCCTGGCAACATCTTCGTACTTATCGCATACCAGAAGCTTTGCCGCAACATTTTGAAGCAACAGCTTTAAATAGTTCTTTAAAAATTAATGATTTTATGTACCAATGTGGCGATCACACAGCGTATCCATCACTGAATGCTGCTATGAAAACAGGGCGAGAAGTTGCCGAAATGATTGTACATCATTAATTAAATTTTAAAAAATTGAGCATGCAAAACTCCAGAAAATAATTAGTATCATGGAAAGGTAATATGACCCATGAAACCAATGATAGCCTTTGAAAACTAGATCACCGTTAAAATGTATAGTGTTTATGTACTTTAACATAAAAAGAAACTTTTACTGTAGGATGTGGCTTTAATTTGTACTAAAGTCAGCCAATAAAAATTCGTTGGCATCTATCCAATTGAATCATTTTTTCTATCACGTGTAAAAATCAACGAATGAAATTCGAGTATTCATATTTATCACTTCCTGCTACTTTTTATCAACTTGAAAAATTAGCTGTTTTTAGCAAAACTGAAATAGTGTTACTGAATAATAATTTGATGGAAGCATTAAATATTCCGATAACAAATGAAGCAGACGTTATTTCATTTTTAGCAGGTAATAATTTCGATGAACCTTTTTCTCCTTTCGCCCAAGCATATGCAGGTCATCAATTTGGGCATTTTACCAAATTGGGTGATGGCAGAGCTATCGTAATGGGTGAATATCTAACGCAATCCAACAAACGTTTTGATATTCAGCTTAAGGGAAGCGGAAGAACTGTATATTCAAGAGGTGGAGATGGTAAAGCAACTTTGAAGGCGATGCTTAGAGAATATTTAATAAGCGAAGCAATGTATCATTTAAATATACCTACTTCAAGAAGTTTGTTTGTAGCAAAAACAGGCGATTTGGTGCAACGGGAAAAAATGCATGAAGGCGCTGTTGTTGCAAGATTAATGAAAAGCCATGTAAGGGTTGGAACCTTTGAATATGCAAGGCATTTCGGCACAAACGAAGATTTAAACGCACTTTGCAACTATGCAGTAAAGCGGCTTTATCCGGAGATTGAAAAAGAAGAAAATGCTGCTTTGGAGTTGTTAAAAAATGTGATGATCCATCAAATTGATTTGGTAGTAAATTGGATGCGTGTTGGTTTTATTCATGGCGTAATGAATACGGATAATGTATCTATTAGTGGCGAAACATTTGATTATGGACCTTGCGCTTTTATGAATGCCTACCATCCCGATACTGTCTTCAGTTCAATTGATCAACATGGGCGATATGCATTTGGAAATCAGCCTGCTATTACTAAATGGAATATAGCAAGATTTGCCGAAGCATTATTACCGATTATACATTTGGATAAAGAAAAATCACTTGAACTTGCACAATCTGTTATTGATGAATTTGATGTACGCTGGAATATAAAGTATTATCACATGATGCTCAATAAAATTGGAATTGAAAGTGAAGATCCTGCCCTATATAATTTGGTAGATGAACTGCTTGGTTTAATGAAAACATTTGGTTTGGATTACACCAATACATTTTTGAGTTTATCGAAAGATATAAACTCAAATGATAGTTTAATAAACATTTTTGAATTTAAATCTTGGTTAGAAAAATGGAATAAAGTAATTGTTGAATTAGGGGGAATGGAACAGGCAAAAAAATTGATGCATAAGTACAACCCAATAATAATTCCACGAAACCACTTAGTAGAACAAGCACTCGACGAGGGTGTAAATGGTAACATGAATTATTTTTTGAAATTTGTAGATATTTTATCAAAGCCATATCAAGATCAAGATGATGTAGAAAAGTTTATGGAGCCATCTGATGTAGTTTTTGAAAGTAGCTATCAAACATTTTGTGGTACTTAAATTTAGTAGAATTTATTCCTCTGCAAAAAATCAACAGGAGGAAAGCTGCATCTATCATCTTAGTGATGTTATCACAACAATATCATTCGATCAACTCCCATTTTAATGTAGATTAATCACCAACATTTTGTAAGTAGTAAGAGCGGGTAATCAACAACAACAGTTGATAAGTATGGAGGCAGCATAGGATGGCAGCAAGGTTATTTTTTTTGTTGTAGTTGCATTAGTAAGATGTAACTGACAACCATCTAAACCAAAGCGCTACACGGTTGTTTGTTATGTTAAACGAAACCAAGGTTGGACAAATATTACAACGAAAATTTTACAAAAAATAAATAAATGAATTTCGAAAACAACTACGCTAGTATTGATGCGGCTGGATTCCCCAAAGTGGTTATTGCTATTAAAAATCATACGCCTACAAAGGTTGAATTCGAAGCTTTTCTTGATGCTATGAAAAAAGCATACGCTAATGGGGAAGATAGAGTTGTTCTCTTCGACTTAGTAAATGCCCGCAATGTGCCAATTTCATTTCAACTGAAGTTTGGTCGTTGGTCGAAAAGCATGGAGCCCATTTTTGAAAAACACTTAAAAGGGGTTACTTTTCAGGTGAGTAATAAACTGATTAAAGGACTACTAAAATTTATCTTTTTTTTCCAACCGCCAAATTACGAATATCAGATTTTTAACGATAAAGCAGCAGTTGAATTACATCAAAAGCTGCTATTACAGCGGATTTTATAATTTATTTAAATTGCACCTTCTTTAATAGCAAACATTTTAACAGCATTTTAGGTATTTATATTATGTGTATATTTGATAGACAAGGGTAGTTTTTTTCAAAGACTCCCGTTGTGCGTTAATTTAAATTTTTAAATACATGGGAACGTGGGGAACTAATATTAAAGACAACGATACTTTTCAAGACATCTATACTTCTTTTTTCGAAAGGTACAATTCAGGTGAAAATCCAAAAGAAATTTCTCAAGAGCTTATAGAAAATAACGAAGACACAATTAATGACATAGACGATTGCAATCCCTTTTGGTTTGCTCTCTCATTAGCACAATGGGAAACCAAATCGCTTGATACAGAAGTTTATTTAAAAGTTAAGGAAATAATTAATAGTAGTAAAGACCTTGAATTGTGGGGAGGTTCGGATACAACGACAAAAAAAAGACAAAAAGTACTGGAATCTTTTTTAGAAAAAATTAGTATAGAAAAAGATAAAGCTAAAAGGCGTTTAAGGCTAAAACCACTTGACTATTACTCAAATGAATTGATTGCATTGACTGCACCAGACCAAAAGAAATCCTTTACATTATCGGAATCTGGAACCTCAAAGGGACATAATTATACTGGAGCATATGTAAGTTGGGTTAGAAGCGGGGGTTCTATTTTTTTCTATGACAAACAAAATCGGAATGTAAGTGCTAAATGGTTAGACTCACAAACATTAGAAATTACTTATGACAAGGAAATTGTGTTTTCAAAACAAGACTTCCAAACTCAAAGCTATACCGACATCATTACTATACTTTACAAACCTGTTTGACAAAAAGAACGCCCAATAACATTAAAAACTATAGCCGAAAGCCCCGCAAAAAGAACCCCGCTAACTTATACTACTAACGGGCCTTTTAGTTATTGTTTGTTGAATGACGCCGGAAGAGGAAAAGTGGCCTTGAACGGTTTAAAAAAATCCATTAGCCTTCCTAGTTTTTTTACTCACATGCTTTTCGGGGAGTAGTAAAGTCGGTTTTGCTCGTTGAGAAACATTGCTGCGAATTATTAAGAATAAAAAGGCGCTGATTGTCGTGAGTTAATTTCTTTTATCTAACCCCCACGATAATTTATTTCGGAGTGTTTGAAGAAAATTGTTTTCATTTAGCCGGATAAGGTTAATACAAAAGTTTTCTTTTTTTACTGCCAATTGAATTTCTTTTGGTACTACCACTCTACGGCTGTCGAGCGTGCAGATAATAGAATCTGTACGCCCTTCAATATCAAAAGAAATAATGTTATTATCTGGCACAACTATAGGGCGTATATTAAGGTTGTGGGGCGATATAGGAGTAATAACAAAACTGCCACTATCCGGAAAAACGATAGGGCCATTGCAGCTTAAAGAATATCCTGTAGAGCCCGTTGGTGTAGCCACTATTAAGCCATCTGCCCAATAGGTGTTTAAAAATTCTCCATTTAGATAAGTATTTATTTTTATCATAGAGGAGGAATCTTTCTTTTGCAGGGTAAACTCATTAAGGGCATAGGGCATATTATTAAAGATAGGGATATTGGCATCTAAATGTATGAGTGTTCTTTTTTCTTTAACATACGTACGGTTTGCCAAAGCCCTGATAGCTACATGTAAATCTTCTTTGCCGATATTGGCTAAAAAACCTAATCTGCCATAATTAACGCCTAGTACGGGTATGCCTTTATTCTGCACAAGTGTAACTGTATCTAACAAAGTGCCATCTCCACCAAGGCTAATCAAGCAATCTATGCTGTCGTCTAAATCTGCTGCTGAGTTAAATGTGGTGTATTTGCCCCTAATAGTAACTGCAGAATAAAACTGGTTGAAAAAATCCTGAAAAAAAACAGGCTCTATCTTGTTTATATAAAGTTCTTCTAAAAAAAAGGCCATGTCTTTATGTTGATCATTTTCTATTCCCCGGCTATATATGGCAATTTTCATTTAGTATATATTTTTGTGAATGCCAGTGAAAAGTTTACAATCCACTTTGTGCTTGTAAAAATAGGCCGTTTTTACCTAATTGATTAAAGCTGTACTCAATACGTAAATTTATGTCGTAAAAAGTAAGTATATCTATACCAAAGCCTCCACTATACAAAAATTTATTATTAAGGTTGGTTTCAAATTCTTTTTTATTAAAGGAGTAGCCAATGTCTGTATAGGTTTTAGCAAAAAATGTAAAAGGAATATTTGGGTATTTTTTTGATTTAAATGGCAGGGGGAAATTGATAGTAAATAGCTTTTTTTTAAGCGTTGATCTCAGCAAACCAAATGCTACGCCATCTACTACGTACAACTCGAGCCCACGCAGGTAGTTTTCTCCATAACCCATTGCCCGTTGGTTAATATAAGGTTGATTAAAAGGCAGGGTAGTTTTGCCCGATAGGTTAATACTGGCATACCATGCTTTTTGCAGATTCCAGTATTTATTATAAGTAGCTTCTACAAAAAACATATTGAGACCTCCGGTAAAACCTAGCCCACGTTTTAAAGCCCTTATAGAAGCTGTTTCTCCTTTTAAGGGGTACTTTACGTTGTTGGTATTAATATATTGCCAGGTATAACTTATGTCTGTAAAATTTCTTTGTGTACCAGTGCCTTTTAAATAATTGGGATTATAAGCAGCATCTATCAACGAATCTGTTACCTGCAGGTAATTGTAAGTAATATTAAAAGCATGCGAAAACAAAATGTTTTTACGGATAGTAAAACTTGCTCCTATAAAAATATTTTTTCTTGAAAATGCTCCATTATTGAATAAAAGCGGTTTGTTGTTGTACCCAATTTTGTAAATATATTCCCTGTTTTGTATAAATCCGGCAGTAATAGAAAAGCCGTTGGTTAGGGCTTTGTTGCTAAATGGCTGGCTGTAAGATAGGGAAACGGTACGGGTAAATCCATTGAGTAATAAAAGCCGAAGCTGGTCTCTTCTGCCGGTAAGATTATAATGGGTAAACTTACCTCCATAAATTACCCTGTCAAAATCGGCATTAAATTTTTGTAGCCATTCATTGATGTTTCTATCCACTAACTGAAACTTTGGTATGGGAAAAATATACCAGCGTTCTTTTACTGTAAAATTAATATCAATATCGTTGCTTGTTGTTAGGTCAACTTCTACTTTTACCTCGTTGAAAAGGCTACTATTGTACACCTGCTGCCGGGCTTTTTGCAGTTCAATATTTAGGGTACTTATTTTTACAGAGTCGCCGGGCTTTATTTGTATTTCTCTTAAAATTACGTATGCTTTGGTTATTTTATTACCAGTAATGTTGATGCTGTTAACTAAAATTTTGGCAGCAGTATCGGTATTGTTATTCAACAGTTTGTCTGCAGCGGTGGTAGATACATCAATATTTTGGGCACCGAGGGAGGCTACAAGAAAACAAAACAGGCTGCAAAAAAATAGCTTTTGACTCATTAAAAATAAACCATGCGTTATTAGCTGGTGCGTAAAAGTAATTGATATAAGGGTTAATTACTTATTACGGTTGCAGGTGCCTTATATAAAATGAAATTAAATTGTTTTGCTAATTTACATTATAGAGCAAATTCATGTAATTAAATATCGAGATAGTTCATTAAATGGCGATAATTGCTATGTACTTCGTTTTCAAATTTTTCATCGCCAAAATAATAAATCACATCGTATTCATATCGCTCAAAAGAAGATACAATAGCTGCTATTTCTTTTTTGTTAAGATGGAGTGTAACAGTAAGCATACCGGTATCTTGCTGTACAGTGGTGTTTAGGTGGAGTACCGTTGCATCGTTACTTTCTACTATTCGGCTTATTTCTGAAATAGCAAATTGGCTACGCTCCATTTCCATTACAATAATACCACCTATTTCAGTAGCTCCGGAAAAATCGCCCAATGCTTTTAATAAAACTGGTGAAGTTATTACGCCTGTATATTCATTTTCATCAGAAACTACGGGTACAAGATTTGATTCGTGTAGATTACTAAAATTTAAGGCGTTTAAAAAATGTTCATTTTCTTTTACAGACGCCATTATAAAATTAGCCGCTAAAATTTGTACAGGCAATTTTGCATCTTCTGCATCTAGCAAATCATTTTCACTTATTAGCCCAAGGTACTTATCATCTGCAACTACCGGTAAATGCGAAAGTTTGTAGTCGTTAACCAACTGCAATGCCTTAGCAATACTATCCTGTAATTGCAGGCGGGGTATATTATTGGTTATGAGGTCTGCGGTGAGCATATATAGAAACTAACGAATTTATTGCGAAAATATTTTTACAATAAATAAAAGACAACTAACAGTAGCAATTAGTTGCAGGCAGTTTTACTGTTTTAAAAGAAAGTTGCTAAGTATAGTGTTAAACTCGTCTGGCACTTCCATCATAGGTGCATGACCACATTTATCTATAAAGTGTATTTCGCTGTGCGGTATAAGTTTTTGAAATTCTTTACCTACAAAAGGAGGTGTAATAGCATCGTTGTTGCCCCAAATAAGGCAGGTAGGCTGCTTTATTTCATTTAACTCTTCGCCAAGGTTGTTGCGTATGGCACTTTTAGCAAGAGCAATTATTTTTATTACCTTAAGCCGATTATTGGTTATTTCAAATACTTCATTTACCAAATCTTCTGTGGCCATGGCCGGATCGTAAAAAGTAAGTTCAGTTTTTTTGCGGATGTATTCTTTATCGCCCCGCTTAGGGTATGTATCGCCCATGCCGTTTTCAAAAAGCCCGGAGCTGCCGGTAAGTATCAGCGTTTTAATACGTTCCGGATTTTTTAAAACATGTATCAATGCCACATGCCCTCCCAAAGAGTTGCCAAGCAGGTTTATTTTACTGTAATTACGATGTTCTATAAAGCGCTGTACAAACTTTTGAAGTCCGCCAACAGATGTGTGCAACAAATCAAGCTCCAATAAAGGAAGTATTGGCACAACAACCATGTGTGTTTTGCTAAAATGATTAATTAAATCAGCAAAATTACTGAGTGCTCCAAATAAGCCATGAAGCAACATTAATGGTTCGCCTTCACCAGCTTCTATGAATTTAAATTTACCGTCTTGTTGTATTTCGTAGTTCATCCCTATGGTAGTAATATTGTGGCACAGCGTTACTGATATGCTATTGTAAATAATCCGGCTAAAATTACATTAAATATAATGATGCCTGCAATTAAACGTTGATTTTATTGGCAACCCCTGCAAAAAAGTCTTCTAATTGCTTAAACGAATCTTTAAACCATGGTATTAATACAGCAAATCCTTCAATTACTGCAGGTGCCCATGGCCGCAAGTATGGATAAATGATTGATTGTCCGATACTTTCTGCTGTAAATAACTTAATTTTTTCGGCATAAAATAACAACACACTATAAATGATACTGTACAGCAGAACATAAACCAACACGCCACCGAGTTTGTTTGCCCAGCCCAAAAATACCATTTCAAATGATTTTTCAATCAGTTTGCCACTCCAGTTTACTAAAATAACTACCAATAAAAAAACCAAAGCAAACGAAATAAATGGTAGCCATTTGTTGCTAATACTTATGTGTTGCTGTAGATATACTGCCACTAGTGCCGATAACTTTAGTGCTGCCGCTAGCCCAACAATATAGGCAATTATTGAAAAAACTGCTACTGCCAAACCTTTTCTAATACCTTTAATAACTGCCATCAATATCAAAATGGCAAAGATTATATCAATCATTTAAACATTTTTTGTCTTCCGGTAGTCTTTAAAGGTATTTTTTAGGTTGTAGTTATTGTGCCAATAATTCTTTTACAATGGCACTAATGGTTTTTCCATCAGCTTTTCCGGCAAGCTGTTTACTTGCTGCACCCATTACTTTGCCAATATCTGCTGCAGATGTTGCACCTGTTTCGGCTATTATTGCAACCACAACTGCTTTTATTTCATCTGCAGTTAATTGCTTTGGTAAAAATTTCTCTATCACCGTCATCTCTTCTCTTTCCTTTGCTGCAAGATCTTCCCTTCCTTGTTTTTCAAATATTTCTAAAGAATCTCTTCGTTGTTTCATCATTTTTTGCAAAAACTTTTGCTCGGTAGCTTCATCAATTTCACCACCTGCCCCGGGGTCTGTTTTGGCTTTAATAATTTCTGCTTTTATGGCTCTAAGGCTGCGAAGTACACCTTCATTTTTTGCCTTCATTGCGTCTTTCATTTCTGCCATTATTTGTTGTTCGAGTGCCATATTATTTGCCTCCAACCGCTTACAGGGAGGTCTTTGTTTTAATAGTAAAAAAATATAAAGCAATTTAAGTAGAAGCTTTTACAATAATATAAAAGCTTTTTCAGTAACAAAAAACTATATTTTTTGGTTAGTAATAGCTACACATCAGCACATTATTTTGCCTGGTCTTTCAATTGTATTTCCCTGAACTTATCAAAAAACTCTTTGGCAAATTTTTTCATATCATCGGTAAGCCCTTGCTGCTGTGTAGCTTTTTTTAACGTATCTGCCATGGTCATCAGCATTTGGTAGTAAAAATCTGCCATTTCATCTACCATCATGTCTTTTGTCCACAAATCAATGCGCATGGCTGTTTTATCTGCTCCGTCCCAAAAGGCTAAACACATTGCTTTTGCTTTGTGCGCCATATCTGCATTGCTATCACTGGCTAGCCAGCTTATTTGCTCTGGTACTTTATTGGGGTCTAGTAGAATATCTATTGTAATGGTTGACTTATTCATAAAAAATTTGCTACTGTTCGGCTTTGTTACTTTGCAAAATTGCGTCGTATTTATTTTGGTTTTTTCGCTGATAAAATTCTGCAAATTTAATGAGTTTATTGATTGATACTGATTCAACTCATATTTTACTGATTAACTTGTATTGTTGCGTTTTACTAAAGCATTCTTAACTGCACAGTTACATATTTTAAATAAATAGTTAATTTTATTGTAGATTGCCATTTATTTAACCTGAAAATTACCTTAAATTGTAACCTATATTGTATTTATAACCTCCTAACAATTCAATTTACAAGCTTAGGTTTAATGGTAGTATTTATGGTTTCCCATAGCAGTTGGGCAGATGTGTTAAGGTGATATTTTTTTACTACAAGTGTTCCTTTTTCAATAATATCGTTTCGTTTGTCTTCATCCTTAAACAACAGCATCATTTTATCTGCAATATCTTCAAAACTGGCAGGGTTAGCGTATAACGCAGCACCTGCCAATATTTCTATGCTTTCGCTTGTATTGCTTGCAACTACCGGCACCCTGCTTTGCAGTATATGTAGCAATTTTGTAAAATCCTTTTGAACGTACGGTACACTTATAAAGGTATATGCAGCAGCGGTTATAGCTCGTAATGCTGCTGCATCTTCTGGTTCAACTACCACTACATCATTTCGGTATTTATAGGTGTTTAAGCTTGCAAAAATTGCATTGTCGCTTTTTATATTTTCTGGTATAATAACCAGTTGCATGTTACTTTTTTGTCTTTTTTTAAAAAAAGAGAAAGCTTTTAGCAACAGAATAAGGTTTGTTTGTTGATTAATTTGATCATTAAACAAAAAATATTCTTTTCCACTCGTATATTTTTCCTTAATATCAATTTTTTCATCGTTGCTAATGGGTTGATATAAAGGTTTGGCACCAGGGTATAACACCGTAATTTTTTCTGGATTGGTTTGATACCGGCTACAAATTTCATTTTTAAAATGTTGGGTATGCGTAATTATTCTTGTTGCTTTTTGTAAAAAAAGCGGCGTATTGCTTTTCATGTACCGGGCATATTTTGGTGGATACCACTCCGGATGCTGCAGAAACTCAAAATCATTTGTGAGCATGTATTGAGGTACGCCTGTTGTTAACGAGCTAACGCCATCGCCATTTATCAACACATCAGCCTTTATTTTTTTTAATAAAGAAGGTAATTTATACTGATACCAAAGCTTCCAAAGCAACGGATTGGTTGATTGTTGCTCCAAAACAATTGTTTGCATATTTTGCAAAGCCGCCTTTTTTTGTGGTAATTTTTTTGCAGTTATAAATATAAAACTATGTGCCGGATGCTTTTCAGCAATTAACTCAAAACAGGTCTCTAAAAATGCTACAGATGCAATATTTGCTGATAATATTCTTATGTTGATTGCAATAATCATAACAGCAAAATTAAGGTGGTGGCCGCAAACCAGGCTTTAAAAAGGGTGCATCCCAAATTGTCGTTCCTGATTTCGGTTTGTGAATATACCGACTGAGGCTCAGCCGTGGTTGGTGTATTCACAAACCATTTGTTGCTGCGACAATTTGGGCTGCACCCCTTTAAATACTAGCAATGGCAATGCAGGTATATTGTTGTCAATAAAAGCAAATAAAGTACTGGTATAAATAGTGCAATTCGTTTTTGAGCAATTTGTAATTATTCAAAAAGAGGACACTATTCAGGAAGAGGTAACTATTCAGGAAGAGGTAACTATTCAGGAAGAGGTAACTATTCAGGAAGAGGTAACTATTCAGGAAGAGGTAACTATTCAGGAAGAGGTAACTA
>JBBQTZ010000023.1:0-32068 GCA_038234405.1 Chitinophagales bacterium | reverse complement strand
ATTAAGTATGGCACAAAATATAATACCAACATTTGGAATGCACTGCCTTAAAGTTTCCATCTAATTCAATAGCTTTACCATAGTTTACATCCATATTAATATTTTAAAGAACAACTTAATGCATATGAAAAAAATATCAATTGTAATTGTTCTCTTTGTCATTTTCACCACTGCGTTTTCTCAACAAAAATGGGAAATGCTTTTTAACGGGAAAGATTTAAAGGGATGGAATAAGCTAAACGGAACCGCAGACTATACAGTAATGGGTGGTGCAATAGTAGGTACCTCAAAATCTAAAACACCCAATACATTTTTAACAACGGGAAAGCATTACAGTAATTTTATTTTTGAATTTGCTTTTAAGGTAGAAGATGGATTAAATTCCGGAGTACAGTTTAGGAGTTTGAGTAACAAAGAATTTATGGACGGCCGTGTACACGGTTACCAGTTTGAAATAGACCCTTCATCAAGAGCATGGAGTGGTGGTATTTACGATGAGGCACGCAGGGGTTGGTTGTATCCAATGGAAAAAAATCCTGCTGCTAAAACTGCCTTTAAGTTAAACGAATGGAATAGGGCAAGGATTGAGGCTAATGGCAGCCGGGTAAGAACCTGGTTGAATGGGGTGCCTTGTGCAGATATACTCGATAATTTACCGGAGGCTTCAGAAGGTATTATTGCCTTACAGGTGCATGCCATTAATAAGCCCGAAGATGAGGGCAAAATGGTTCAATGGAAAGACATCAGGATTTGTACACAAAATTTTGAGCAATTTCTTACCCCTGCCAATGATGCCGTTTACCAGGCAAATTGTATAGACAATACAATATCACCTGCTGAGGAAAAGCAAGGTTGGAAATTGTTGTGGGATGGAAAAACAACTACAGGTTGGAGGGGTGCTAAACTAACTAGCTTTCCGGAGAATGGCTGGAACATTAATAACGGCATCTTAAATGTGGTAAGTGCAGGGGGAAAAGAGAGCACCAATGGTGGCGATATTGTTACCATCAAAAAGTACAAAAATTTTGAGCTTACAATGGATTTTAAAATTACAGACGGTGCCAACAGTGGTATTAAATATTTTGTAGATACCGATCTGAATAAAGGCGAAGGTTCTTCTATTGGATGTGAGTTTCAGCTACTGGACGATCAGCTTCATCCGGATGCCAAACTGGGCGTTAACGGCAATCGCACCCTCGGTTCATTATATGATTTAATCGCTGCGCCTAAAGATAAGTTTTTCCGTAAATCAGATTTTAACACAGCACGCATTGTAGTAAACGGCAATAAAGTAACTCATTACCTGAATGATAAAAAGACAGTAGAATATGAACGTGGTACGCAAATGTGGAAGGCATTGGTAGCATACAGTAAGTATGCAAAATATCCCGGCTTTGGTGAGTTGGAAGAAGGGAATATTTTGTTGCAGGACCATGGCGATGAGGTATTTTTTAAGAACATCAAGATTAGGGAATTGTAATTGAAAAGAATAAATATTTATTAGGATGCTGGTATAATTAAAAAGATTCATCAGGCTTTATAACAGGTGGTTAATTGCTTATTAAATGAGGCAGTATAATTGCTTACTATACTTTTTCCAAAATTATTTTTACTTCTTTTTTTGTTACTATCGTGGTAAGTAAAGTAACAGTGGAAATAGCTTTGGATACATTAACTTAACCCACATTGATTGGGCGTTTAAAAATTTAATTATGGAACTGGCAAAAAGCCACTCTTACCAAAATACACTTTACGGAATGGAGCAAACCATGCGTTGGTTTGGCCCTAACGATCCGGTTTCTTTATCAGATATTCGTCAAGCTGGTTGCACTGGTATTGTAACCGCATTACACCATATACCCAATGGACAAATTTGGACTGTAGAGGAAATTGAAATACGAAAAGCATGTATAGAAGCAGCAGGTATGGTATGGAGTGTGGTTGAAAGTATTCCTGTGCATGAATCTATTAAAACACAGGCTACAGGATTTGAACAATACATAGAAAATTACAAACAAAGCATTCAAAATATTTCAACTGCTGGTATAAAAAATGTAACGTATAATTTTATGCCTGTACTGGATTGGACGAGAACAGATTTAAGTTACGAAGTAGCAGATGGTTCCAGGGCACTGCGGTTTGAAATGGCAGCTTTTGTTGCATTTGATCTGTTTATTTTAAAAAGAAAAGATGCTGCAGGTGAGTACGATGCCGCTACCATAGTTAGAGCAACAAACAGATTTGCAGGCATGAATAGCGATGAAAAATTATTATTGCAACGCAATATTATTGCTGGTCTTCCCGGTAGCGAAGAGAGTTTTACCATTGAAAAATTTCAACAGGCATTGGACGCATACAAAGGAATTGACAGGGCAAAATTACAGCAGCACCTTATTTATTTTTTACAACAAATTATTTCAACTGTAGATGCGGCGGGCGTTCTATTAAGTATTCACCCGGACGATCCTCCGTTTTCTGTTTTAGGTTTGCCACGTGTGGTAAGTAATGTGCAGGATGTGCAGACCTTATTTGATGCTGTGCCTTCTCCAAATAATGGCCTTTGTTTTTGTACTGGTTCTTTTGGTGTATTAGCCAGTAATAATTTACTTCAAATGATAAGGCAGTTTAGTAAACGCATACATTTTATACATTTAAGAAGTACCAGCAGTAATGAGCAGGGAGATTTTTTTGAAGCCAATCACCTGGAAGGAGATGTGGATATGTACGCTGTTATTAAAGAATTGGTAAAAGCCCAACAAGAGCGTAAATGCGCTATACCTATGCGTCCAGATCATGGCCACCAAATGCTGGATGATTTAAAAAAGAAAACAAATCCCGGCTACTCTGCCATTGGCCGTTTGCGGGGATTGGCAGAAATTAGGGGAGTAGAATGGGGGGTGATGAGAAGTTTGATTGACAATTAAATGCTGGAAAATATTTTTAAAAATTCAATTTTCAATTAAAATGAAAACCATTAGCGCTACAATAATTACCAGCAATTTTTTGCTACAAACAGAGGCTGCAAAAAATCTTTATTTTAATTATGCTCAACACTTACCTATTATAGATTATCACAATCACTTGCCTCCAAATGAAATTGCAGCTAACAGGCAATTTAGTAATCTTACAGAAATTTGGCTAAAGGGCGATCATTATAAATGGCGTGCCATGCGTGCACTCGGGGTAAATGAAAACTACATTACTGGCAGTGCAACTGACGAAGAAAAATTTATGGCTTGGGCAAATTGCGTTCCTCAAATGGTACGTAATCCACTTTTTCATTGGTCGCAAATGGAATTAAATAATCCTTTTGGTATTAATCAATATTTAAATGAACAGTCAGCAAGTTCAATATATCAACAGTGCAATGAATTGCTACAGCAAAAAAAAATTTCAACAAAGGGATTGCTACAGCATTTTAAAGTAGAGATGGTAGGTACTACAGACGACCCCTGTGATGACTTAGCACATCATGAACAGATAAAAAATGACGGATTTGAAATACAAGTTTTGCCATCTTTTAGACCAGATAAAGTTTTGCATATTAGCGATAAAGCTGCTTTTTTGCAATACTGTAAAAAGTTGGAAGCAGCAAGCGGTATATCCATCAATTCTATTACTACGCTTTTGGAAGCCATGCAAAACCGGATTCATTTTTTTCATGAGCATGGTTGCAGAATTGCAGACCATGGCCTTACACAAATGCCAATACAGTTTACCTTTAGTAACGCATTGGAAATTGAATTCGCCAACTTTGTAAACAATGAAAATGCTGACCCTTTTTCGGAACCGGAGCGCTTTGCAGGGTTTATATTAAATGCTTTGTGCGGCATGTATTATGCAAGTGGGTGGGTGCAGCAGTTTCATGTAGGCTCAATCCGTAATAACAACACCCGGTTACTAAATCTACTCGGTGCAGATGCTGGCGTAGATTCAATGGGTGATTTATCGCAGGCTACTGCTCTTTCTGTATTTTTAAATGAACTAGATAAACATAATACACTCGCTAAAACAATTATTTACAATATTAACCCTGCACAAAATGAAGTGTTTGCTACCATGTGCTTAAATTTTAATGATGGTATTATTAAAGGCAAAATCCAGTATGGGGCAGGCTGGTGGTTTTTAGATCAAAAAGATGGTATAGAAAAACAATTGAATGCCTTGTCAAATATGGGCATCATCAGCACATTTGTAGGTATGATAACAGACAGCAGAAGCTTTCTTTCTTACTCAAGGCACGAGTATTTTAGAAGAGTATTGTGTAACTTGTTGGGAGCCGAAATGGAAAATGGCATTTTGCCTGATGATGAAAAATGGATTGGTGGCATTGTGCAAAATATTTGTTATTACAATGCTAAAGAATACTTTGCTTTTTAGGTTAAACCTTAAAAAATTAAATGGCTAAAACAGTAATATATTTTGTACTGCTTTTATTTATAGAAAAAAAATTGTTAGCTAAATAAATTAGATACTGGAACATATAGCAGTAGGTTTTAAATAATAATTACTCTTTGCTGCTACTAGAATATTTTAATTTTAAATGGCGGATAATTTACAAAGCGGGTTAATCTTTAGTACGGGCAAAGTAGTAAGAGGTGCATCCCAAATTGTTGCTCCTGATTTCGGTAGGTGAGGACACCGACCGAGGCTCAGCCGTGGCCGTGTCCTCACCCACCACTTGTTGCTGCGATAATTTGGGATGCTCCCGTAGTAATTAGCTGCTAAGATTGGCCAATATTTTGCCTTACCTTTAGAGCTTATAAAGCATTGGTAAGCTGTACAGTATAATTATGTAATTTACAAACTGATACTATTTATTTTCAACTGCTGAATGTATAGCAGTGGTTTTAAATGGTGATATTTTTTTAAAATAAGCAACTAAGCAACAAATTATTTTCAATATTTAAAAATTAATTATGCCTGTATCTCGCCGTAATTTTATTACACAATCAGTAAAAGCTTCTGCTGGTATTTATGCTGTAGCCATGGGCTTTAGCGCCAAAAGTTATGCAAATATTATTGGTGCTAACAACCGGGTTCGGTTGGGTGTAGTAGGTTTTTCTGATCGGTTTAGGCAGTCTTTGTTTCCCTCCTTTTTAAACCATTACAAAGAGTTAAATTTTGATATAGTAGCTGTAAGTGATTTGTGGAAAATACGCAGGGAAGAGGGTCAAAATTTTTTAAAAGAAAATTTAGGGCATAGTGTGCAAACCTGTGTAAATAATGATGAGTTGTATAGCCTAAAAGATATTGATGGAGTAATTATAAGCACTGCCGATTTTCAACATGCGTTGCATGCCATAGAAGCAGTACAAGCAGGTAAAGATGCTTATGTAGAAAAGCCTTTTGCAGAAACAATGGCTGATAACAGGGCTGCATTAAAGGCCATAAAAGCCTCCGATAGAATAGTACAAGTTGGCTCTCAAAGGAGGAGTGGTGCCAACTATGCCGCTGCTGCAGAGTTTATACAATCCGGTAAATTTGGTGATATTACCATGGTTGAGTTAACGTGGAATGTAAACCAGCCTGGCCGTTGGCGAAGACCTGCTTTAGTTGCAAAATGTATGGAACAGGATACCGATTGGAAACGCTTTTTGCTGAATAGACCTTTTGAAGCATGGGATCCCAGAAAATATTTAGAATATCGGTTGTTTTGGCCTTACTCCTCAGGTATGCCGGGCCAATGGATGAGCCACCAAATAGATACTGTGCATTGGTTTAGCGGATTGGAACATCCACGTAGTGTAGTAGCTAACGGCGGTATTTACAAATGGAAAGATGGTAGAAAAAATTGGGATACCACTACTGCCGTTTTTGATTATGGACCACAAAGTGATCTTACCACCGGCTTTCAGGTTACGTTTGGTTCTCGTATGCACAATGGCGACGAAAAACCTTCGGAAATATATTATGCCAATGGTGGTGAACTAAACTTAATTACCAACACTGTTTCTTCTAACGGTGGCCTGCAACAAAACCATGCTGCTGCCATGAATATGCAGCCAAACCTTTTGCCCAATATTAAATTGGTAGATACTTTTGAAAAAGCAGTGGCATCTGCTAATACCGGTGGCGATAGGTTAACCAGCAATCACATGCGTAATTTTATGGAATGTGTACGTAGCCGTAAACAACCACATGCGCCGGTAGAAGCTGGTTACAACCATTCTATTGCAACCATCATGACCAATGCTGCTGTGCATACAGGAGTAAAAGTAACCTTTGATGAAAAACTACAAGAAGTAATGGCCAATGGAAAAGTTTGGCATTTATAATTGTATTTCGCTGTGTTATTTTATACCGGTAATTACTTTTTAATTGTTTGGATGGAATAGTAAAATATATTTAAAACTATGTTTTGTACAGTAAATCCTTGGTTAAAGTTTGGTTTTTATAGCTTACATAAAATTCCACCTACTTTGTATTATTTATGTACATTTCGCCCTCTTTAAATTCGTTTGCCAGTTGTTGTATAGTTTTTGATGCAAATAGTTTTATTAATTCCTGCTTGATGGGTTTATATTGAAAGTGCATGGGGCATGGCGTAACCTCTGAGCATTTTTTTAAGCCTAATACACATTTCTCCAAAATATCATCTTCACTCATCGCTCGTAAAATAGATATTACCGGTAGTTTCTTTGCTTTTTCTGTTAGGTAAAAGCCACCATTGGGGCCACGTACTGAGCTTACAACTTTATTATCTTTTGTAAGTGATTGCAAAATTTTAGCAGTAAATGATTGGGGAGAATCAATAGCATCAGCAATTTCAGCAATACTTATTTTTTTTTCTTCTGTACTTTTTTTAGCTATGTAAATAGTTGCCCTTAGGGCGTATTCTGTTGCTTTAGAAAACATAGTAAAATTTTGAAAGTGAATGCTATTGTATTTGCAAATGGTTTTATTTTGCTACAGTAGCAATTTATTAAAGATATGCTGGTAGCATCATCTACTAAACAATTTATTAGCTTTCTATTTATTTAATAGCTGCTATTGTTCCATTCTGCAAATGAATCCTTTGTTTCGTACAATTTTAGTTTTACAAGTAATATATCAGCAGGTAATTTTTCCTGCAAGCGTTTTTTTATAAACAGCAGCAGGTTTTCTTCGGTAGGCTCTACCTGCCAGGTTACAAGGTTTTGATGTGTAGTTATTGCTGGGTTTATTGCAAGGTAGGCTGACGAGAGTAACAGCTTATGATCCAATGTTTTTACAATGGTATTCGTTACAATTTGCTTAATCTCTTTAAAATCCACAATAAAACCTGGTGCCGGTATAAATTCGTTGAAAGTTTTATCGCTGCTTACTGTTGCGTGCAACTCGTATGAATGCCCATGTATGTTTTTGCAGGCTCCATTGTATCCATAAAGGGCATGTGCCATTTCAAAATGAAAGATTTTTGTTAAACTAAGCATAACGAATTTTCGATATTTTACTGGATTAGTGCCCCCTGTTTTGGTTAAATCATTCCATGGAGAGTAGCCATAAACTGCTACAGCAACTTTTTTTCAATAAAATAATAATTAAAGTAAAGTGAATAGTAAATTATTTAAATAATAAATGAAGACAAAGTTATCCTTAAATATTATTTTTGCCCAATAAATTAATTTATACATAAAGCAGGTTAATACTATAATCCAGATTGTAGTGCTAATTGGCGGCTAAAGTAATGGCAGCAACTTTGTAAGTTTCCTTAACCGGCTTACAAGCATTAACTGCTACTTGTATTGCAACTAATCAATTACTTCTTTAACTAAAAAATATTATACTATTTATGGATAAAAGCAATAAACCGGTTAGTAAATTAAAATGGTTGCAGCTTAAAATTAACATTCACGCTATATGGCGGGTACAGTTTTATTTTTTGACAATAAAAACTTTGTTACTCCAAAAGTCATTCTTTTTTTTGCCACGGGTTGATAGTAAAAGGCCATTGGTTTTTTCCTGTTCAGGTTGTGTAGGTAATGCAAAAATGGCAAATTATATTGCCTCACAACTTGATAAGGGAGGCATTGCCGAAAAATGGATAATAAACAATACAAGTACGGTAGATATAATATTTAAACAAATTGAGCAGGCTCCCCGAAAAATTATTGCTATTGACGGCTGTGCGCTTTGCTGTATAAAAAGTAAACTTACAAGCCACGCTTTACAACCAGATACTTATTTTGAACTAACAGCTTTGGGTGTAAAAAGAATGTTAGCGAAAGATTTCAATACGGTACAGGCAGATAATCTATTGCGACTGATAAAACATAAAATTTCTATAAAGTATAAACCAGGCTTTTACGCCAGATAATACAATAAGGCTTTATTAGAAATTATTAGAAACAAAGCTACTAAGCATGGCAACAGGTAAATTGGTTGTGGTGTTTGTGTAGTGCCGCTGCCGCTTCTTTGGTGCTTATATAACAAAAATATTAAGGCCACTTTATTAAAAAAGTTAACAAAAATGATTTATTTATTTAAAAGGTAGCAGAAGCTTTACTATTGCCAACAGCCGCAATAGCAAATGCTTATTCGGTACAAATTATAAAAATAGTATGACAGATAATATCCAAAAATTTATTACCAGCCAAACCTGCGCAAGTATTTGCTGTATTGGTTTACAGACTAAGCTTCCCTATTGTTTTAGCTGTTATTATGCCTTTAACAGTAAAGAAGGATTACTGTTTTTTAAGTCGTCTGCTACTACCCATCATTCAATTTTAATTAGCAAAAATCCATTTGTATCGGGTACAATTTTACCTGATAAACTAAACAGCCTTGCCGTGGTAGGCATACAGTTTGAAGGTGTTATGTTAGCTGTAAATAATCCAATAGCTGCACAGGCATTTAAGCAATACCATACAAAACATCCGCTTTCCTTGGCAATAGCCGGCAATATGTGGACTATTCAATTAACCCATATCAAAATGACTGATAGTTCGCTCGGTTTTGGAAAAAAAAGTATTTGGGATAAGGTTGATTAACAGTATTTGAGTACTGCAATAATAAAGGACAAGAATATCCTTTATTATGATTACCTTTATTTTTTTAAAACACAACATTCGGTTTTAACAAGGGAGTGTTTGTTCATTTCAACATACCATTATCAGCCCAAAAAATATTAAAGCAATTTAATCTTATGTATTATTCACCAATTCACAAATTTCATATACCGGTAATGGGTTTGGCCTATACTGTAGATACGCCTATTAAAGTTGCCCGCTTTGGTATATCGTCTGTTATTTCTATTGTAGAAGATCGTTTGATAGAAATGATGCGCAAGCATTATTACCCAACCATTGGGCAAACCTATCAGCCTATCAGCACAAATGAGCCCGATTACAGGGCTAAAAGAATTACCGATTACCTTAATCTGGTAAATACAATAGTGCATGAGCAAGTAGAAAAACTAAAAAAATCGGCGTTTGAAGCCGGTTCAGAAATAGTTAAATATTTTGAAATGTTGCCAGACGAGAGTGCTTTAAAACAATTGTACCGGCAAATGATAAGTTCTAATAATGATTTAGAAAAGCAAAAAATAGCGGAGCATTTACGCTCTCAAATAATACCTGGCGGTATAGATGTAAATATTATGACCAAGGTAGATAGAGAGAGTTATGGTAAAAACGGTTTGTTGCAGGAGGATGGATCCGAAGCTGTTTCGGCATTAAGGGGTTATGTAAAAAGTGATTTATCTAATTCCTCCGTTATATTTTCTGCCGGTATGAACCCAAGATTGTATAATTACCTGGGTTACTGTGGTGAGTTTGATGTAAACGGAGATGGAGGCTTTACAAAGAAAGTAGTAATTAAAGTTAGCGATTACCGCTCTGCCTTAATTCAGGGGAAATACCTTGCAAAAAAAGGTATTTGGGTAAGTGAATTCAGAATCGAGTCTGGCTTAAACTGTGGTGGCCACGCTTTTGCTACAGATGGCTTTTTATTAGGTCCAATACTGGAAGAATTTAAAGAAAACCGACAGGGGCTTGTTGATACGTTATTTGAAATTTATAATCCTGTACAGGAGAAAAAAAGTAATAAAAAATTTATTTGCCCGCCTGCTTTGATTATTACAGTGCAGGGTGGTATTGGAACCCATGAAGAGGATGAATATTTACATAAACACTACAATATTGAAAGTACTGGCTGGGGTACACCATTTTTATTGGTGCCAGAAGCTACAACGGTAGATGCGCAAACGATGCAATTGTTGTGTGCCGCAAAGGAAAAAGATGTGGTTTTGAGCCGCAATTCACCACTAGGCGTTCGTTTTTATTATTTAAAAGGAACTACATCTGATACTGAAAAGTTAAACCGTATTGTAAACGGTAAACCTGGTAGCCCCTGTACAGAAAAGCATCTTGCATTTAACACAGATTTTACTGAAGAGCCAATTTGTACTGCATCAATAAAATATCAACAACTAAAAATAAAAAACTTACAATCACTTAATTTGCCCGAAAAGGAATATAAAAAACAGTTAGATGAAGTGCTGGACAAAGAATGCTTGTGCGTAGGCTTAAGCAATGCAGCCGCTATTAACTACAAAGAGGAATTTGTTAAAAATTTACCTGCTGTTACTATTTGTCCGGGACCCAATATTGCTAATTTTTCAAAAAAAGTTTCCTTACAAACAATGGTTGATCATATTTATGGCAGAGTTAATATTATGACCAATCCCTTTAGGCCTAATATGTTTATTGCAGAATTACATTTGTACATAAATTTTTTAAAAGAACAATTAACCGAGGATATATTGCCAGACCTGGTAGCAAAAAGAAAAAAATATTGTACAACCTTTTACAAAAACCTGATAAATGGTATCAGCTACTATCGCACCTTACAGGATATGGCTTTTACCTCAGGCGAAAAGTTTACAAAAGATCTCAATAATTGTGAAACAGAACTCGATTACCTTAATTATCAATTCACAATATATAATACTGAATCGGTACTGGCTTAAACTTCTATTTATTTTAACCAGCAATATTCAACAGAAAAGGTTACAATATTTGTGACCTTTTTTAATTTATTAAAAGCCCAAAATGAAAAAAGTTCACTGTTATGTTACTGTAGTTTTTAATTGTAACTAAAGTAACCAAGGTTTTATTTAAATTAGTACATATTTGCACTCAAACAAATTAAAATATGCTTGAAGTGCTGGGTTATTTACTGGCCACATTAGTAGGTATTTCATTAGGTCTCATTGGTGGCGGTGGGTCTATCTTAATGGTGCCTATATTGGTATATGTTATGGGTGTCAATCCCATTTTAGCTACTTCCTATTCGCTTTTTATAGTGGGCTTTACATCGCTTGTTGGTGCATTTAATAATTACAAGAAAGGATTAGTAAATATTCAAGTTGCTTTATTGTTTGGTATTTCATCTATTACTACAGTTTTTATAACCCGTAAAATTGTATTGCCAAAAGTACCAAAGGTGCTTTTTAATATTGGGCATTTTCAGGTAACACAAGCTTTGGCAACCATGGTTTTATTTGCTCTTTTAATGCTATTGGCTTCTTTTGCAATGATTAATGATAAACAAGCTGACGTAGATACGGGGGAGGTAAGTAAACCAAGCAATCTTACTATATTTAAGGTAGTAGGCTTTGGGCTTTTAATTGGTTTGGCAACTGGTTTTTTGGGTGCAGGTGGCGGATTTTTATTAATTCCGGCCCTTGTACTTATATTAAAAATGCCAATGAAAAACGCCATTGGTACCTCGTTGCTCATTATTGCCTTAAATTCTTTGATTGGTTTTATCGGCGATTTAGGGCATTTTATTATTGACTGGAAGTTTTTACTAGTTATTACTCTTATTGCTATAGCAGGCGTATTTGCCGGTGGATTTTTATCTAAAAAAATAGCTGGTGAAAAACTTAAAAAAGGCTTTGGCTGGTTTGTTTTGATAATGGGTATCTGCATTATTTTTAAAGAATTATTTTTTACAACATAAAGCTAAACAAAATGGAAACGGAGAACCATACATCTGCAGATTCATTATTTGCTAAAACCGAAGCTATGCAAAATGCGGATTTTTGGAATAATCAATACAAAGCAAATATCACCGGTTGGGATTTGGGCCAGGTATCGCCACCCTTAAAGCGCTACATTGATCAGCTTACCGATAAAAACCAGCGGATATTAATACCCGGATGCGGCAATACCTACGAGGCTGAATATCTTTTACAGCATGGATTTAACAATATTACGCTGATTGATATTGCGCCCATTTTAATAGAGCGGTTAAAGAGTAAATTCGCTTTTAATCCTGCTATTAAAATTGTATTAGGTAACTTTTTTACGCACAATGGAGAATATGACCTCGTTTTAGAACAAACTTTTTTTTGTGCGCTTGATACCTCTTTGCGATTAAGTTACGTTGCCAAGATGAAAGAATTATTGGCTGTTAATGGCAAATTGGTTGGTGTATTTTTCAATAAACTGTTTGAGCAAAATGGTCCGCCGTTTGGTGGTGTAAAACAGGAATACATCCACCTTTTTAAAGATGATTTTCATTTTAAAGTTGTAGATGAATGCTACAATTCGTTTATAAAAAGAAAGGATAGTGAATTGTTTATCATTTTACAAAAACGGGGAACTGATTAACACTTGTTTTGAACCATCCAGCATTTAAACAAATTATTTACGTAATAAAGTTTTATATATTTGCAATACGTGAAAAAAATATCAGCTATATTTTTATTAACAGTTTACCTGTTTTCTACCACAGAAGTTAAGCAGCTACTAAAATTGCCTGTAATTTTTCAGCATTTTGCCGAGCACAAGCAACAAGACGGGCAAATGACGATACTTAAATTTTTATCCATACATTACTTGCACGGCAGCCCTAAAGACAAAGACTATGAGCAGGATATGAAACTACCTTTCAAAACTTCCGGCGACTGCATTTCTACTGTTTCATCTGATGTTATTCCTGTAACAGTTACTTTTGCCATAATAAATCCAATTGAAATTTCTGTACGGCAGGTATTTATCCATAAATACGAATTTATACTTTCTTCTTTTCCTGCATCTATCTGGCAGCCTCCAAAATTTTGCTAATTCCATTTTATTTCAATCATTTTTAATAAGTACGTTTGTATAGTTACACTCAATCCATGTTGGGTTACTGAGTATTACTTCGCATGGTGTTTACTTATTAAATAATATTATTTAAAGGCAGAAAAGTGATAGACTACATCTACAGATAGTCGGCATTATGCTATACTGCACATTTTAAATTCTAATACAAGAAATACAATTATGCTTAACAAAATCATTGAGTTTTCTGTAAAGAATAAACTCATTATTGGGCTTTTTATAATAGCCTTGGTTGGATACGGAACTTTTCAGTTTACCAAACTCCCTATTGATTCCGTTCCTGATATTACCAATAACCAGGTGCAGGTTATTACCATTGCACCTTCTTTTGGTGCTACAGATATTGAACGCCTTGTTACTTTTCCTATTGAACAGGCCAATAGTAATATTTCCGGATTAAAAGAAATCCGCAGTTTTTCCCGCTTTGGTTTATCACTTGTTACTATTGTTTTTGATGATGCTACAGATGTGTATTGGGCAAGGCAGCAAGTAGCGGAGCGCCTGCAAAAAATACAGTCTCAAATACCATTGGGTATTGGTGTGCCGGAACTTGGTCCGGTGAGTACGGGCTTGGGAGAAATTTATCAATATGTGGTAAGGCCCAAAGAAGGGTACGAAAATAAATTCAACGAAACAGATTTAAGAACTTTTCAGGATTGGATTGTACGGCGGCAGTTGTTAGGTGTAAAAGGGGTTGCCGAAGTAAGTAGTTTTGGTGGCAAATTAAAGCAGTATTCTATAGAAGTAGATCCAAATAAATTACTCTCTTTCAACATTACCATTACAGATGTATTTAAGGCGCTTGAAAACAACAACCAAAATACAGGCGGTGCTTATATAGAAAAGGGGCCTGCTGTTTTATTCATACGCAGCGAAGGTTTAATAGGGAGCATGGAGGATATAAATAATATTGCCATCAAAAGTACAAGTGCCGGAACACCGCTATTTATAAGAGATGTTGCCGAAGTAAAAATTGGTTTTGCCACCAGGTTTGGCGCTTTGTGTTACAACGATCAGGGCGAAGTAGCCGGTGCCGTTGTAATGATGCTGAAAGGTGCCAATAGCAGTGAGGTAATTAAAAATGTAAAGGAACGTATTGCACAAATACAAAAATCTTTACCGGAAGGTGTGGTGATTGAGCCATTTCTGGATCGTACCAAAATGGTGGATAATGCCATTGGTACCGTTGAAAAAAACTTGATGGAAGGTGCCTTAATTGTAGTTTTTGTACTGGTGTTTTTTCTGGGTAATGTAAGGGCAGGTTTATTGGTAGCATCGGTAATTCCGTTGGCCATGCTTTTTGCCATTATTATGATGAATATGTTTGGCGTAAGTGGCAATCTGATGAGCCTTGGCGCACTCGATTTTGGGTTGATAGTAGATGGGGCTGTAATTATTGTGGAAGCAGTGATGCACCAGCTTGCCCACAGCAAAAAGTTTACCGGCATTACAAAATTATCGCAAACACAAATGGATGAAGAGGTTAAATTTTCTGCCAGTAAAATGATGAACAGTGCTGTATTTGGGCAAATCATCATTTTGGTAGTTTACTTACCCATCTTTACTTTACAGGGTATAGAAGGAAAAATGTTTAAGCCAATGGCGCAAACAGTTGCCTTTGCATTGCTTGGTGCATTTATCTTGTCACTCACTTATATTCCTATGATGAGTGCGCTGTTTCTTAGCAAAAAAGTAAAGCATACAACCAACTGGTCTGATAGGTTGATGATACAGTTGGAAAAATTGTACCAGGCTACTTTAAATTATGTAACAGGTTTTCCAAAAACAGTGTTGGTTTCAGTAATCGCTTTGTTCATTTTGTCGGTTGGTATTTTGTTTTCTTTGGGTGGTGAATTTATTCCAGCTTTAGAAGAAGGTGACTTTGCGGTTGATACAAGGGTACTTACAGGCAGTACTTTAAACACCACCATCGTAAATACCCAAAAGGCTGCACATATTTTAAAAACACAGTTTCCGGAGGTAGAAAAAATTGTAACCAAAATTGGTAGTGGCGAAGTTCCAACGGATCCAATGCCAATGGAAGCTAGTGATATGATAGTGATTTTAAAACCCAAAGCTGAGTGGACATCGGCTAAAACATTCAATGAATTATCTGAGAAGATGGGTAAGGCATTAGAGGCTGTACCCGGTGTTACTGCCGGGTTTCAGTTTCCTGTACAAATGCGGTTTAATGAGTTGATGACCGGTGCAAGGCAAGATGTGGTTTGTAAAATATTTGGTGAAAATTTAGATACACTTGCTTTATATGCCGCTAAGTTGGGTAGTATTGTTAGTACAGTAGAAGGTGCTAAAAATTTGTATGTAGAGACTGTAGCTGGTATGCCACAGATTATTATTACGTACAATCGAAATGCAATAGCTCAATATAGGTTAACCATTACCGATATCAACAAAATAGTAAATACTGCATTTGCGGGCCAAAGTACAGGTTTGTTGTTTGAAGGCGAAAAACGCTTTGATGTAGTTGTACGTTTAAAAGGTGATTTAAAAAGAGATTTGAAAGATGTACAAAATCTATTAATACCTACACCACAGGGCACACAAATACCTTTGTATCAATTGGCAGATGTGCAAATTAAAGAAGGCCCTAACCAAATACAGCGGGAAGATGCCAAGCGTAGGATTGTGGTAGGCTTTAATGTACGTGGCAGAGATGTACAAACCATTGTTACTGAACTGCAGCAAAAAGTAGATAAAAAGGTAAAATTTCCCGCAGGTTATTATGTAACGTATGGTGGAGCATTTGAAAACCTGAACGCAGCCAAACAACGTTTAATGGTAGCAGTTCCAGTGTCGTTGTTATTAATATTTTTACTGCTCTATTTTGCTTTTACATCAGTAAAGCAGGGCTTACTTATTTATTCAGCCATTCCATTATCTGCCATTGGTGGTATTTTGTTTTTGGCCCTACGGGGAATGCCTTTTAGTATTAGTGCTGGTGTAGGTTTTATAGCGCTTTTTGGTGTAGCAGTATTAAATGGTATTGTATTAATAGCAGAGTTTAACCGCTTAAAAAAAGATGGCATGACAGATGTAAAACGAATTGTACTGATGGGTACTAAAGTAAGGCTACGGCCTGTGTTGATGACCGCCTTTGTAGCTTCATTGGGCTTTTTGCCCATGGCAATAAGCAATGGTGCCGGTGCCGAAGTACAAAGGCCATTGGCAACAGTGGTGATTGGCGGTTTGCTTATTGCAACCTTTTTAACGCTTTTTGTACTGCCTGTTTTATACATGACTTTTGAAACAGGTATCCCTAAAAAGAAAACGCCGGGCCGGAATAATAAATCTATTACAACTACCCTTTTACTGTTGCTGTTTATAAGCCTTGATAGCGTTACAATGGGCCAAACACCCATTACACTAAATGCTGCTACCGATACAGCTTTAAAAAATAATATGCTGGTAAAAAATGAGCAACTGAAAGCGCAATACCAACAATTACTCATTAATACAGCTACACCCTTGCCTAAAACAATGCTGATAGCAGATGCAGGGCAAATTAACAGTATTTACACCGATACCAGATTTGGTATTACTCAATCTTTTTCGTTACCTAAAGTATATGCAACACAAAAAGAGTTGTTGCAGCAGGAGTGGAAGAGCAGTCTGCTAAATGTTGCTGTTAAAGAGTCGCTTTTAAAAAAGCAGGTAGCACAGGTTTTTTATATGATACTGCACATGGATCAAAAGCAGCAACTGCTGCAAAATATTGATAGCCTCTATGCAGCCTTTTATGAAAAAGCAGCATTGCGTTTACAAAAAGGCGAAAGCAATATGCTGGAAAAAGCAAGTGCTGAAACACAGTTGGGCCAAATTAATTTGCAATTAAGCCAATTAAAACAAGATAGGGAGATACTGCAATTACAGTTTCAGTTGCTGCTAAATACTACCACTTTAATGGTGCCGGAAAATAAAATCTACAAAAATGTTATAACAGTTATTGCTGATACCGCCTCTCTAAAAGGTAATGCTGCAATGCAATTAATTATGCACCAGCAGCAAGTTGCCAACGCCAATATCGAGTTAGAAAAAAGTAAGCTGTTACCCGATTTTTCTTTTGGTTATAGTAATGCCAGCATAAAAGGAATAGGTGCGGATAATAAATTGTATAATGGCGGCAGCAGGTTTAATTCAGTGCAGTTAGGAGTGGGCATACCTATTTTTACAAAAGCACAAAAAGCTAAAGTTAGCACTGCAAAATTTAGTAAGCTACTGGCACAAAATAATTATGCTGTAGAGCTGCAATCACTGCAATCCGATTACCAGGTTGCCTTTGTACAATACAGTAAATACCAGCAGGCGGTGGCGTATTTTGAAACAAAAGCGCTAAAGAATGCAGCCATCATTACCAGTACTGCCAATCTGCAATTAGCCAATGGTAATATCAATTACCTGGAATGGTTTCAGGTAATTACCCAGGCTACTATTGTTAAAAACGACTATATAGAGGCTGTTAAAAATCTCAACGAATCTATTATTCAACTCAATTATTTTACCAATCAATAATATTTAGAAAAATGAAACAAATCATATTTATAGCAACCACTATTATTTTGTTTACATCCTGCGGAAATAAAAAAAATGTAGAAGAACCTGCTACAAAAGAAGGGGAAGACGTTAATGTATCACTTACCCCGGCGCAATTAAAAAATGCAGGTATAGTAACAGGTAAGTTGGAGCAAAGGGAAATTTCTTCTATTTTAAAAGTGAACGGTAAAATTGATGTACCTCCACAAAACATGGTATCTATCAGTGTACCATTGGGAGGATATTTAAAAACTACTCAATTACTGCCGGGTATGCATGTAAATAAAGGGGAAATAATTGCTGTAATGCAAGATCAGCAGTATATTCAGCTACAACAGGATTACCTAACGGCAAAAGCAAAAATTAGTTTTTTAGAAAATGAATACAACCGGCAGAAAGATTTAAATAAAAGCCAGGCCAGCAGCGATAAAGTGTATCAACTGGCAGAGGCAGAGTATAGAACCCAGCGGGTATTAATAACATCGCTTGCCGCCAAATTGCAATTGGCTGGTATTGATGTAAACAAAATTAGCGAAACCAATGTTACAAGCAACATCAGTATTCATTCCCCTATTAATGGTTTTGTTAGTAAAATTAATGTAAATATTGGAAAGTATGTTTCACCAACCGATGTATTGTTTGAGCTGATTAATCCCTTAGATATTCACCTTAATTTAAAGATTTTTGAAAAAAGTTTAGATAAGCTTTTTATAGGTCAAAAATTACTGTCTTATACCAATAACCACCCCAATAAAAAATATGCCTGCGAAATAATATTGATTGGTAAAGATTTGAATATGGAAGGTAATACCGATGTGCATTGCCACTTTGAGGTTTATGATAAATCTTTAGTGCCAGGTACCTACATGAATGCAGAAATTGAGGTAAAAAATAAGCTAGCTTTTGCATTACCGTCTGATGCTATTGTTCGTTTTGAAGGAAAACAATTTGTTTATACAGTAAAAGGCAATAACCAGTTTGAGATGGTAGAAGTTGCTGTTGGGGAAAGTGAAAATGGGTTCACAGCAATTATTTTGAAACCAGATAGCGAATTGCGATCAGTTGATTTTGTAGTAAAAGGTGCTTATTCATTGTTAATGATGATGAAAAATAAAGCAGAATAAAATTTACTGCTGGTTTTGGTATGTTGATGGGTACAATATTTTTAAAAGAAGTTTACTGGCAATATGCTTTAATCCTACGTACCGGGAGTATTTCATAAGAAGCGGATAACTAATAATGGTGTTTTTTAGAAAATGATTTGTAATATTTTTTTTTACCCGGTTTTGTGTTTAAATTGTATGGAGAGTTTAAAAAACCGTAAACATAATTGTTTAAGTCATTTTTTAAACAGTGTACAATATCTTAAAATGAAAAAATGTTTTTAATGTTTTTAGTTGTTTAGCAGTTGAAGGCATTAGTATATTTTATGCTCAAATCTGGTATGTAATCAATTTTTCACCAGTAAAAGAGCACTAAGTTGATGGTAATGTAGGGTGCAGGTTGCATTGTTTTAAAGCTCTTCAGTGGTCAATTTATACCAGTGGGAGTTTTTAAGAAAGTAGTCACAATATCATAAATACCTTTACGTTGTTTAACTAACTGCTGATTTTTATCTATTTTAAATAAAAAATTTATGAAGCGTTCACACGTTTTCTCTTTGCTTATTTCTCTTACTTGTTTGTGTTTGTTAATGATAAATTGCAAACATGAATTTACCAATACCGGTAATGAAGTACCGGGTGGCGGTGTACCGGTAGTATCTGGCATTTGCAGTGCAGATACAGCTTACTTTGTTACAGAAATTTTACCCATGGTTATTTCAAATTGTGCCACTACCAGTTGCCACGATGCTGTAACAAGAAGAGATGGTGTGCAGTTAACTAATTACAGTACAATCATTAAATATGTAAAACCGCTTAACGCAGCCTCCAGTAAGCTTTATACGGTATGTATAAGGTCAGGTGAAGAAAGAATGCCGCCCCCGCCAATGGCAGCTTTAACCCAGGCGCAGTTATCCAGAATGATTGTATGGATTAACCAGGGCGCATTAAATAATCAATGCAATAGCGGCTGCGATACAACGGTATTTACATACTCCGGTGCTGTTGCAATTACCATGGGCACTTACTGCAAGGGCTGTCATAATCCTGCTTCGCTAGGTGGCGGTATTGATTTAAGTACGTATGCTGCCGTAAAAACTTCTGCGGCAGGCAGGTTGATGGGTAGTATTAATCATACCGCAGGATTTTCAGCAATGCCACAGGGCAGCGCTAAACTCACTATTTGTAAAATACGCCAGATTCAAAAATGGATCAATGCAGGTACACCAAATAATTAATTTAAAACCTATAAATTTTCCACATGCGCTCTTCATTTTTTTTCATCTTTATCTTTTTTATTATAGCAACCATCACAACAACAGGTTGCTATTACGATAAAGAAGAATTACTGTATGGTGGCAGTAACACCTCAGTAAACTGCACTACTGTTACCGCAAAATTTGCAGCAAATGTAAAACCCATTATCGCCAGCAAATGCGCTACACCTGGCTGCCATAATGCAGCAGGTTCGGCAGGCGGTTCGGTACTGGAAACCTATGCTCAGATTTCTGCACAAAGTGCAAGAATAAAACAAC
Source organism: Chitinophagales bacterium (assembly GCA_038234405.1). Lineage (GTDB taxonomy): Bacteria > Bacteroidota > Bacteroidia > Chitinophagales > Chitinophagaceae > Ferruginibacter. Next base: position 11,785 of record JBBQTZ010000023.1, on the reverse strand, counting down.
GCTCTGTAATTGATAAAACAATGCCTGTGAGCGGCCCGTTATCTGCCGCAGAAATTGCAATTATCAACTGCTGGATAGAATCTGGTGCACTTAATAATTAAAAAACCTATCATCATGAAAAACTGGAAGAAAGTACTCCTGGCGCTTATTATATTGGGAGCAGCAGCAGCGGGCTACGGCTATTATATGTACAATAAAAAGCCAGCCGATATTAGAACGGTAGCAGCAAATTTTGAAATATCAGCAGCAGCATTGGTAGCTGATTATACTAAAGATGAAACCGCTGCCAATCTTAAATACCTTGATAAGGTTATTGATGTAAAAGGTAAGGTAGCAGAGGTAAAAATTGATAGTACTACAGGGCAGGCAACTGTTATTTTAGATAGTGGAGACCCAATGGCAGCCGTTACTTGTAGTTTTTATAATGACGAAGCTGCATCCATAAAAATGCTTGCCCCTGGCACTGAAGTAGTAATTAAAGGAAAATGCACCGGTAAGCTGATGGATGTAGTATTAAACAAATGCAGTATTGCAAAATAAAAATCTAAAACCCCACAAGTAAGTATGAAAAAAATAATTCTTATTGCAACAGCTTGTATATTAATTAACAGCTCTTTTGCGCAAAAAATATATTTTACCAGGTCTGGAACTATTTCTTTTAAAGCGGGCACCGCTTTGGAAGATATTGATGCCGTAAATAAATCTGCTACCTGCGTTTTTGACGCCGCATCTGGCAATATTCAATTTTTAATATTAGTAAAAGGATTTGAGTTTAAAAGTGCCCTGTTAATGGAGCATTTTAACGAAAATTATATGGAGAGCAACAAGTATCCTAAAGCTGTTTTTACCGGAAAAATTACCAATCTTGATAAAATTAATTTTCAAAAAGATGGTACTTACCAGGCCACTGTAAAAGGTACCATGGATATACATGGGGTAAAAAAAGAAATGGAAGCTATCGGTACAATTAAAGTGAGCGGAGAAAATGTGCTGATAAACGCTGATTTTGCTGTAGCAATGGCAGATTACAATATTGAAATACCAAGTGTAGTAAAAGATAAAATAGCTAAAACAGCCAAAATAACTGTTAACTGCAACAATACCATCAAAAAATAAAATACAAATGCTAATAAATTGAAGGGCTGTATTTTGCTAACAGGTTTAAATAGCTTTTTTAAAAAATACACCCATGCTTTTATTTATGGGCTTTAAATAAATAACCTTAATACCATTTTATAATGCGAACTATTTTCCTGCTACTGCTCATTAGCTATTCTTGTTCCCTTGTTGCTCAAGATGATTTACTATCTCTTGTAACCTCTAAAGACGACGCCAACAAAAAAGAACAGGTAACCAATGCTTTCAAATCGTCTCGTGTGGTAAATGGGCACTCAATGGAATTTATAGGTAAAGGCATAATGGATGTAAGAATTTTGCATCGCTTTGGCCTGGCAAATTCTGGCATCAATAACCTTTTTGGTTTAGATCAGGCAAACATGCGCTTTGGATTTGATTACGGAGTTGGTAAAAGCCTTACCGTTGGTGTAGGTAGAAGCAATGTGGGTAAAGAATGGGATGGCTTTATAAAATTTCGCCCCATCTGGCAGGCAAAAGGAGGAAGATTACCTTCACCAGTTTCGGTAGTGTTGGTAACTGGAATGACCTATACTACGCTGCCATGGAACGATCCGGAGCGTAAAAACTTTACCAGCAGCAGAATGGCTTTTTACAATCAAATAATCATTGGTAGAAAATTTAGCGAAGCTTTCAGTTTTCAGTTGGCACCCACTTTTGTTCATCGCAATTTGGTGGCTTTGGCTTCAGAATCTAATGATGTATATGCATTGGGTATTGGTGGCCGCCTTAAAATTTCTAAGCGTACTGCTTTTGTGGTAGATTATCATTACGTAGCAATGGGATTAGATAAAACCATTTATAAAAATCCTTTATCCCTCGGCTTTGATATAGAAACAGGTGGCCACGTATTTCAGTTGCATTTTTCTAACTCAACCGGTATGAACGAAAAAGCATTTATCACCAATACCACCAACAGTTGGGGTAAGGGCGAAGTACGTTTTGGCTTTAATTTATCCAGGGTATTTACTGCATCTAAAGGAAAGTAGTTTTCTACATCATACAGTTTTTTTATAACAACAGGCGTAAGAGAAATCTTACGCCTGTTGTTATTTTTAACCCGGCATTTGCGGTTTGTTTTTTAGTATTCATGAATAATAATATAGGGTTTAACGGAGAGTGGGCTTATACCCAAAAGTGATAATTATTGCTGATAATTTGCGGTTGTTATAGTTGTTATTTGATGGTTTATCTGGCAGCTAGCCAGTATTTTTTTTTAGTAAGATGCTTTTGGGGTAAACTAAAGTAAGGGTTAGCAAGCTATTGTATATTTTTACAGGATAGTTAATGCATTTTTGTTTTGATGGCATAGCCTTATTATTATTACAGCATGCCGTGTTTGCAACTAATGTTACCAAATTTGTATAAAATAGCAAGGATATTTGCTTTTAAATTTTAAAAAACTACAACATGAATATTGAACAAATATATACTGGTTGCCTTGCCCAGGGCGCTTATTACATAACCAGCAATGGCGAAGCAGCCATTATTGATCCGCTTAGAGAAACCCAGCCATATATTAACCGCCTGCAAAAAGATGGAGTTCAATTAAAGTACATTTTTGAAACACATTTTCATGCAGATTTCGTAAGTGGGCATTTGGATTTGGCCAAAAATACCGGTGCTGCCATTGTGTATGGCCCTACAGCTAAAGCTGAGTTTCAGTTTATTTCTGCCCACGATGGGCAGGAATTTACCGTAGGAAATATAACTATAAAAGCCTTGCACACTCCCGGCCATACCATGGAAAGTACAACCTATCTTTTAAAAGATGAAAGCGGTAAAGACCATTGCATTTTTAGCGGCGACACCTTGTTTTTAGGCGATGTTGGCAGGCCGGATTTAGCACAAAAAGCAGCACACCTAACACAAGATGAATTGGCTGGTATGCTTTACGATAGCCTGATGACTAAAATAATGCCACTGGCAGATGATGTAATAGTTTATCCGGCACATGGTGCTGGCAGTGCCTGCGGTAAAAATATGATGAAAGAAACGGTAGATAGTTTGGGCAATCAGAAAAGAATTAATTACGCATTAAATCAACCCGATAAAGCAGCTTTTGTAAAAGCCGTTACAGAGGGCTTGTTGCCACCACCTGCCTATTTTGGCTTAAATGTAGCCATGAATAAAAAAGGGTATCAAAGCTTTGAATCTGTATTAACTAAAGGCATGAGGGCATTAACACCCGATGAGTTTGAAGCCGCAGCAGAAAATACGGATGCCTTAATTTTAGATACCCGGGATGCAGGTGATTTTTATAGAGGATTTATTCCGCAAGCTGTGAATATTGGCCTAAATGGCGATTTTGCTCCCTGGGTTGGTACAATGATTGCAGATGTAAAACAAGCGCTATTGTTGGTTACAAGCAACGGAAAAGAAGAAGAAACTGTAACAAGGTTAAGCCGTGTTGGTTTCGATAATATTGCAGGCCATTTAAAAGGAGGATTTTCGGCATGGCTTGCATCTGGTAAAGAAGCTGATGTGGTAGATAGGATATCTGCCAATCAATTTGCTAGTGAAATAGACATTGCCACCGATAAAATTGTAGACATTAGAAAAGAAACAGAATACGCCGCAGAGCATATTGAAGATGCGTACAACAGGCCATTGGCATATATTAATGACTGGATAAAAGATATTAAACCAGACGAACATTTTTATATGTACTGTGGAAGCGGTTACAGAAGCATGGTAGCAGCATCAATTATGCAGGCCCGTGGTTATAGAAATTTTACAGAGGTGGAAGGCGGTTTTAAATTGATTAGCCAAACCAAGCTGCCAAAATCAGACTTTATTTGCCAAAGTAAAGTAATGAAAGTTTAAAGCCATTCTGTTTAAAAAATGACATTTTTGAACTGGCATAGAGAGTTTGTCAAGTAACAATTATAGGCTCCTTTTTCATTTGCCACCAACTTTAGCCGAAGTATTTTTTTCAATTCCCTCCAGCTTCAGCCTAAGTAACTGTAATTGTATTTGCCCTCAACTTTAGCCCAGGTAACCTTTTCAATTCCCTCCAGCTTTAGCTGGACGAAACTCAACCAATGAATATAATGATGACTTTAGCCAAACTTTTACTCTCTGCAGTATTACAATGTTTGGCTGTAGTGATTTTGCCAACAGGCCAATAGTTATTTCCAAACCACCCAAATATTCATTTGTCTTCCATCTTAAGCCGAAGAAATTTTTTCAATTCCCTCCAGCTTTAGCCGAAGTAATTTTAATTTCATTTGCCTTCAACTTTAGCCGAATTAACCTTTTCAATTCCCTCCAGCTTTAGCTGGAGGATAATACAACCAATGAATATAATGATGGCTTTAGCCAAACTTTTACTCCCCCAAATATTACAAAGTTTAGCTGTAGTGATTTTGCCAACAGGCCAATAGTTATTTCCAAACCACCCAAATATTAATTTGTCTTCCATCTTTAGCCCAAGAACTTAATTTTCAATCACTATCAACTTTAGCCGAAGTAACTTTTTCAATTCCCTCCAGCTTTAGCTGTAGGATAACACAAACGATCAATATAATGATGGCTTTAGCCAAACTTTTACTCCCCCAAATATTACAAAGTTTAGCTGTAGTGATTTTGCCAACGGGCCAATAGTTATTTCCAAACCACCCAAATATTAATTTGTCTAAATGCTTCAGCCCAACGAACTTAATTTTTAATCACCGTCAACTTTAGCATAAGTAACTTTTTCAATTCCCTCCAGCTTTAGCTGTAGGATAACACAAACAATCAATATAATGATGGCTTTAGCCAACCCGCCAATATTACAATGTTTAGCTGTGTAGCAATAATAGATTTTAAACTTTACTATAACAATTGATTCCCCCACAATTGCTACACATATAGTTTAATAATGTCGAAACAAACAGCAACAAAAAAAGAAAATATAAATAGTGAAGTTCGGTTTTTATACAATGTTTAAAAGAAAACAGGAGTAGGAATACTCCCGTTTTTTCCTAATAAACCTTAAAACCAGCAAATTATTAAACCCATCAAAAGCTGGGTTAAAACATAAATTTTGCAAAAAGCAGTTTATGCCAATAATATTTTATGAAAAAAAATTATATCAGTAATAAAAAAACACTTTCAGCATCTTACGGTAAAAATTCTTTAAGCACTATTGGCAATTTGTTAAAATGCCCTCCTCACATGTACAAAACGGGCTAATATTACCCCTCACATTTTAAAACTTTACCAATATTGTGCCAAGCCAAAAAAATATGGAAAAATAACAGGTAATTAACTGGTTTTGCAATCAAAATAAATTTCAAACCAACTTTTGCAGTTGAAATCCCTAATAGATTCTCAACTGCACAATCTGTGTTTAATATACTGCTGCAAAACCCTATTTTACTACCTTTGCAGCCATTTTGAAAATTTACCGCAAATAGAATTATGGCAGCTACTTACAGAGAATACCAGCAATTGAACTTACCTGGTATTGGCGAAGAAATATTGGCTCAATGGAATGCAACCGATGCCTTTGAAAAAAGCGTAACCACAAGAGAGGGTAAACCACCCTTTGTTTTTTATGAAGGGCCACCAAGTGCCAATGGAATGCCGGGTATTCACCATGTAATTTCCAGAACATTAAAAGATTTGGTTTGTCGATATAAAACCATGCAGGGCTTTCAGGTAAACCGCAAAGGTGGATGGGATACACATGGTCTGCCTATTGAATTAGGTGTAGAAAAAGAATTAGGTATTACCAAAGAAGACATCGGCAAAAAAATATCAGTAGAAGATTACAATAAAAAATGCCGGGAAGTGGTAATGCGTTTTAAAGATAAATGGGATGACATTACCAAAAAAATGGGCTATTGGGTAGATTTGGATAACCCCTATGTAACTTTTGAAAACAATTATATAGAAACCCTTTGGTGGATTTTAAGCGAATTGTACAATAAAGGCTACCTGTACGAAAGTGTAAGTATTCAGCCGTATTCTCCGGCTGCCGGTACCGGCCTATCAAGCCACGAGCTTAACCAGCCCGGCACTTACAAAGATGTAAAAGATACCAGTGCCACGGTTGTGTTTGGCCTAAATTATTCCGGTGCAAATGATAATCATCCGCTATTTAACAAGCTGTTGCAGGCTTTGCAGGAAAAATCTGACGATATTTCAAAAGAGATCAGCATTGGCATAATGGCTTGGACTACCACTCCCTGGACATTACCATCCAACCTTGGTTTAACCGTAGGCCCTGCTATTGATTATGTACTGGTGCAAAGTTTTAACCCTTATACCCATTTACCTATCAACGTAATGCTTGCGAAGGCTTTAGTGGGTAAATATTTTAAAGCAGAAGGTGAAAATGCTGACTTTGCAGCTTTTAAAGCAACAGATAAAATTATCCCCTGGAAAATTATTACCAGTTGCAAAGGCAGCGAAATGGAAGGACTTCAATATGAGCAGTTACTCCCCTCCCAATCTAATTCACTAGATAAAATACTGGAAGTAACGCCAGATGCAGTGCCTTTTAAAGTAATACCGGGCGATTTTGTTACCACAGAAGATGGTACCGGTGTTGTACACACTGCCCCGGCATTTGGCGCAGATGATTACAAAGTTGGTCAAAAGTACAAGCTTGGTATTTTAACCCTTGTAGATAAGCAAGGCAAATTTGTTGATGGCACAGGTGAATTTAGCGGTCGCTATGTAAAAAACTACAAAGACGAAAAGGATTATGTAGATGTAAATGTAGATATAGCTGTAAAATTGAAACTGGAAAACCGGGCTTTTAAAATAGAAAAGTACGAGCACAATTACCCTCATTGCTGGCGTACCGATAAGCCCATTATTTACTATCCCTTAGATGCCTGGTTTATAAAAACCACTGCAGTAAAAGATAGAATGATTGAGCTTAATAAAACCATCAACTGGAAACCTGCTGCTACTGGTACAGGCCGTTTTGGTAATTGGCTGGAAAATATGGTGGATTGGAACCTTAGCCGCAGCCGTTTTTGGGGTACCCCATTGCCAATATGGAAATCTGTAGATGGTGATGGTAAATTTATTGATGAAAAAGAAGGGGGAGAGCAAGTTTGTATTGGCTCCGTTGAAGCTTTAAATACTGCTATTAAAAAAGCTGCCGAAGTTTTAGGTGGAGAAACCAACAAACATTACCTGCACGAAGGTATTCTTGATTTGCACAAACCTTATGTTGATGATATTATTTTGGTAAGCCCAACAGGTAAGCCAATGAAAAGAGTGCCCGACCTTATCGATGTTTGGTTTGATAGCGGCGCCATGCCTTATGCCCAATGGCATTATCCTTTTGAAAATAAAGAGACTTTCAAAAAATCATTTCCGGCAGATTTTATAGCTGAAGGGGTTGACCAAACCCGTGGATGGTTTTATACCCTCCATGCACTTGGCGTACTGCTGTTTGATTCTGTTGCCTATAAAACAGTTGTAAGTAACGGACTTGTGTTGGATAAGAATGGCAATAAAATGAGTAAGCGGTTGGGCAATGTGGTAGATCCGTTTGGTACCATCAATAAATTTGGCCCGGATGCCACTCGTTGGTACCTTATCACCAATGCATCGCCCTGGGATAGTTTAAAATTTGATGAAGCTGGTATTCAGGAAGTGCAACGCAAATTTTTTGGCACGCTGTACAACACCTACCAGTTTTTTGCCTTGTATGCCAATATTGATGGTTTTGCTTTTAAAGAGGCTTATATGCCGATAAAAGAAAGGCCCGAAATTGACCAATGGATATTAAGTTCCCTCAATTCCCTGATAAAGGAAGTTACCAAAAGTTTTGATGAATACGAACCCACTCAGGCAGGGCGTGCCATGGAAGAATTTGTTGATTCCTTGCTGAGCAACTGGTACGTTCGCCTTTGCCGCAGGCGCTTTTGGAAAGGTGAGTATGAACATGATAAAATTTGTGCTTATCAAACCTTATTTGAATGTTTGGAAACTATGGCCAGGTTAATTGCGCCGATTGCACCATTTTTTGCTGATTGGTTATTTAATAATCTCAATATAGTAACCGGTCGTTTTTCCCAGGCATCTGTTCATCATACAGATTATCCAAAGCAGGATATTGCTGTAATAAACATAGAACTGGAAAAGCGGATGAAAGTTGCCCAGGATATTTCTTCCCTTATTTTATCGGTAAGAAAAAAGGTAAATATTAAAGTAAGGCAGCCATTGCAAAAAGTGGTGGTGCCTGTATTGGATGCAGGTATGGCCGATAGGTTGAAAAGTGTAGAAGATATTATTAAAGCTGAAACCAATATTAAAGAGGTATCTGCATTAGTATCTGACAATGATTTTATAAAAAAGAAAGCCAAAGCCAATTTTAAAACATTGGGTAAAAAACTAGGTTCCAAAATGAAATGGGCTGCCGATACCATTGCAGCACTTGATAATGCTACTATCGACAGTATTTTAACAGGCGATTTTATTTTAAATGCAGATTATCTTCAAAAAGGGGAGGAGCCAATCAGTATTTCTGCAGATGATATAGAAGTAAGTACCGATGAAATTCCGGGTTTTGAAGTGGCATCTAAAGGAACACTTACGGTGGCGCTCGATATTACTTTAACAGAAACACTTGTAATGGAAGGCCATGCCCGGGAATTTGTGAATAAAATTCAAACAATTAGAAAAGAAAGTGGTTTTACACTTACCGACAGGATAAATGTGGAAGTGTTGGAAAATGCTTATATGCAAACTGCTTTAAATCAATATAAAGATTATATTTGCGCCGAAATACTGGCAGATTCGATTGCTTTTATACCTTTTTTAGTCAATGGTAATGAAATTGATGTGAATGATGCTATATTAAAAGTCAACGTTCTTAAAAAAAGGTAATGTATGGCCATTAAAAAGCAAATAGCTGGTAAATCAGGCAAAGCAGCTAGCAAACCTGCCAGTAAAAAAGTAGTAACAACAGTTGTTGAAGCACCTAAAAAGGTAACAAAACCATCAACAGCTATAAAAGCAGTAATAAAAAAGCCAGCAGTAAAGCCCATACAAAAATCAGTAAATGCAGTGCCGGCAAAGTCAATTGATGTTTTAAATAAATCAGTAGCCTCAAAACCAGCAGTAAAAAAGTCCTTACAGGAAGCAAAAGCACCCCTACCGGATAATAAAGTAGTTATTTCAAAAAATGTTAACATAAAGCCGGCTGTAAAAGCCCCTGAAAAAGCTGTAAAACCAGCAAAAGAACTTATGGCAAAAAAAGACGAAGTTAAAAAAGTAGTAGCTAAGCAGCCAACTACCAAACCTGCGGCAGAAGTTAAAGCTAAAGATATAAAGGTACCTGCACCCAAACCTGTAGCAATGCCAAAGATATTTACCAAAACAAGTAGAAAATACCAACCTGATTTTACAAAATCTGTATTGGATAAAGCTGTAGTTGAATTCCAGGGGCCTACTTTGCGATACAGTGATGGAGAATTGGTGGAGTTTAGAGAACTTATTCAGCGCAAGCTTGAGGCTGCCAAAAAAGAGTTGAGCTATCTGCATGGCTTAATTACCCGTAAAGATGAAATGGGCGGCGATGAAGGTGATAACCGCTACATGACCATGGAAGATGGAAGTTTGAGCATGGAAAGAGAGCAGCTTAGCCAAATGGCAAGCAGGCAGATTACTTTTATAGATCACCTGGAGAAAGCTGTAATGCGTATTGAAAATAAAACTTATGGAATATGCAGGGTTACCGGCAAATTGATTGATAAAGCCCGTTTACGTGCCGTGCCACATGCTACTTTAAGTATAGAGGCTAAAATGATTAGTTCTAAATAATTCATGTCAATAGAAAATTACAGAAAGAGAGAATGAGCAGTCATTCTCTCTTTTTGCTTATAAAACAGCAAAATGAAAAGCTTAACAATAGCAATTGCTTTTTTTTGTATCAGCCAATGTGGAGCGCAAAATGTAGATATTAATTTATTAAAGCAAATAAATGGACATGAAACAGCTTTTAAAAATGATTTTTTTAATGCTGTTGGCCAAAGTGTAACCGTAGTAAACATAGCAGCTCCCCTGGCAATATTAACTGCAGGACTTATAAAAAATGATAAGCAGTTGCAGAAAAATGCGGTTTACATGGTAGGTGGTTATTTTTTTTCTGCTGCTGTTACCCATGCACTAAAAGTGGTAATACAGCGGCCACGTCCATTTGAAAAATATTCATTTATTGTAAAGCGAGACGAGACGGGTAGTTACTCCTTTCCATCCGGGCATACATCTTCGGCCTTTTATTCTGCCACCTCACTCAGCATTTTATATCCCAAATGGTATGTAATAGTGCCAGGTATGCTTTGGGCAAGTAGCGCCGCTTATGGCCGGCTTTACCAGGGAGTACATTATCCTTCAGATGTATTGGCAGGGGCTATTGTTGGTGCAGGCAGTGCATGGGTTGCGCATAAAGCACAGCAATGGATCAATACCAAAAAAGCAAAGAAACTGCTACTTGCTACCCCATCAGCATTGTAATACAGCTCGCTGAATCATTGATTTTCAACTGCAAAATCTGGCTTAAAAATGAAAGGATACTTTGTTAGGCACAGTAACCTTCTTACTTACTATCGCTACACATTGCTTTTTTATTGCTACTTTCCGGCCTTTACAGGTGGCCTCACTTATCGAAATTGGTAGCTAACTCAGCTTTGCCGGAGTGGCTTCACTTACCGAAAGGGATAGCCACATTTTGAAATGCACCTTTTTACTACACACTGCTTTTTCATCGCTACTTTTGGTAATAGAAATAACTATTATGTTAGAAATTAATATCAATACCCCCGCACTGCTTTTTCCGGCCATTACGTTGTTGATGCTAGCTTATACCAATCGTTTTTTGTCGTTGGCCGCATTGGTTCGAAAGCTGTATGAGGAGTATAGCCGTGGAGAAAAAGAGAAAAATATTTTGCTGCAAATCCAGAATATCCGTAGCAGAATTAACCTGATCCGTTACATGCAGAGTTTTGGCGTAATTAGTTTTTTATGTTGTGTGCTGTGTATGTATGCAATATTTCGCAACTGGCAAACGGCCGCCCATTGGATATTTGCTGCCAGTCTTATTTGTTTGCTAATATCTATACTATTTTCACTGATAGAAATAAATAAAAGTACCCGTGCTATAGAACTGCAATTAGGCAATATAGAAGAGCTTTCTAAAGCAAATATTTTTAAAGATATTTTTACCCCCGGAGAGTAATACCTTTTTAATTAGATTTATAGGATTAAGTATTTTGTTCGCAAAGTTTTTACAATTTTAAGCTGGCATCTGTTTACTTTTTTTTCTCCCGATTTTTTCGGGACAGGTTGATAAAAAAAAGTAACAAAAGAAATAAAGCCCCGTACGAATGGAGCAGGCTTGGCGGGGCTTGATTTCTTAACGGCTGATGGAGGAAATTTCCAGCACTTTTTATTCAAGGCCATAGCTAGTCATCGTTTACGAACAAAATACCTAATCCTTTAGATTTTTTAGTCGTAATCGGCGTCCTCATCAAACACTTGTTACGGAGGCAATTTTTAGCCGTGGTCGGGTGTGTCACGAATGATAAGAATGGATAAGTTCTTTTCAATGTTATATAAAAGATGGCAGTAGGTCTGCCGCATACGCTGTACAGACAGGGTGTGCAAACCACCTGAAGGTGCTGTATTCAAAAGATATGGT
>JBBQTZ010000022.1:0-32306 GCA_038234405.1 Chitinophagales bacterium | reverse complement strand
AATGTAACTGGATTTAATGGCGGTACCAATACATCCATAAAAAGCAATATAGAAACCATCACTTTAAATGCCGGCAGCACACTGGAATATGCACGTAATATTGGCAATGGCAACCAAATTGTTACCAGCGGAATTACTTATCAGCAGGTAATCATGAGCGGCCTTGGGGTTAAAAATCTTACAACGGGAACCTTTGCTTTAAGCAATTCCGGTTGGTTGGATATTAAGGCACCTGTAGCATTTGATGCAGAGAATGGGACTACAATTGATTTCAATAATCGTCCGGTACAAATAAGATCTACAGTTGCAGGTACAGCAAGTTTGGGTAATTTAACCGGCGTAACTATTAATAACGCAGGTGATAAGTTTAGTGTAGAGCGGTTTATTCCTGAGAGAAGAGCGTGGAGACTGATAACAGCCCCCTTATTAAAAACGGGCAGTACCACTATAAGTGCTGCCTGGCAAAACGGAAAGCAATCTGCAGACAGATTAAATCCCGTAATTGGCTCAAATGGTATTGGCACTTCTATTACAAATGGAATTATTGCCGCCAATGGTTATGATGCAGGATCAACGCCCAACGCATCTTTAAAATATTTTAATGCAGGAAATTGGGTTGCTCCCTCTGCCACTACTATTCCAATTAATACCTATCCGGGTTATATGCTTTTTGTACGGGGCGACAGGCAAATCATCATCTCAAATCAATTTGTAACGCCCAATGCAACCACCTTAATTCCAAAAGGCTCCATTAATTTCGGTACTCAAAATCCTATCACCTCTACCGGGTTTCGGGTAGTGGGTAATCCATATCCCTCTGCTATTGATTTTAAGAAGCTAATTAAATCAGGTGGACTGGAAGATAAATATTATTTATGGGATCCAAAACAGGCTGGTTTTATGGGCGTGGGCGCTTTTGTTTCTTTTTTAAGAAATGGCAGTACCTACGATCAGACATTGGTAGCCTCAGATGGTTCATCTATTCAACCATCTATAGGTACATTACCCAACGATGGTACTATAGAGTCGGGGGCTGCCTTTATGATAGACTTTGGTACAACCGGAACCGCCACTTTGCAATTGGATGAAAGTGCTAAAATAAATACCAGTGCATCGGCACCTTTTGGCCGTCCTGCCAATCCATTTGCCTTAAATCAATCGAGTTTGCGAACAAACCTTGCAGCTTTTAATAGCGATAGTTCACTGTTTTTGGTTGATGGCGTTTTAGCAACATTTAATGCTGCTTATAACAACGATGTGGATGTAAATGATGCAGTAAAAATTAAGAGTTTTGCAGAAAACGTTGCCTTACTTACTAATGGTAAGCAAATTGCCATTGAAAGAAGAAAATTACTTACTCAAAATGACACTATTTTTCTGCAGTTAAGCGGTTTACGAGTAAGAAAATACCGTTTGGAATTAGAAGCAAAAGGAATAGCCAACGAAAATCTTGCTGGTTACTTAGAGGATACGTATCTCTCCACCAGTAAAGCAATAAATATGGAAGGGTTTACCAGTAATGATTTTATGCCTCAAAATATTCCGGCCAGCGGCGTTCCATATAGATTCCGTATCGTATTTAAAAAATCGATTTCTTATAATACCATCAAAGTTTACCGGTTAAACAATGCTGTAGCAATTGATTGGTCGGTAACCGGCGAAAGAGATATCAGGCAGTATGAAATTGAACGCTCCACAGACGGCGTAAATTTTACGGCAATTAGTATCAAGTTGGCCAAAGCAGATAACAGCGAAGTAAATTATTATAATGGGTTAGATGAAGGAGTTTTGGCGGCAGGGGTTTATTATTACCGGATTAAAGGTACCAGCAATCACGGAGCTATCGGCTACAGTAACCTGGCAAAAGTAACTATCATGAATGAAAGAGGTAATATGTATGTTTATCCCAACCCGGCAAGCAATGGCAGTATGGGCTTGCAAATGAACAGTATGCCTGCTGGTATTTATAACTTGCGGCTGCTCAATTTGGCTGGCCAAATCTTATTCAATAAAACTATTAACCATGGCGGAGGAACAGCATCGTTTACAATAAGTTATCCGCCTCAATTAAAAGGTAATGCTGAGCTGGAAATTACTGGTGTTGATAAAAAGAAAACAGTGTTGAAAGTGATTGTACAATAACAAGATGAAACCCAAAAATGCCGGTAATCTTTTTTAACCGGGTTTCACAATACCATAAAGGTTAAACCAATAACCTGAGTAGCATCCTTTTTTTGCAATCTTACTATAAATTGTCCGGCAGGTAATCCGATAATTTTATAATTAAATTGATGTAGAGCATTTAGATTTAGCTGCTGATTATTGATTAATTTACCTTTAAAATCCACCAGAGAAATACTGTATTCGCCATTAAAAACACCATCAATTGCCTTTAGGGTGATTTCATTTTTATTGCCTGCTACCGGATTGGGGAATAAGGTTGCTTTTAAATCTTTTACAGTGCACAATCCACTTACGATTTTTGTTTCGCTATATTTAAATTTCCCATCATTATCCAGGGATTTGATGCGAACAAATAGCTGTGTTGCAGTATTGGCCGGATTAATTTCAAAAAAAAATTTGTACTCAACAAAGTTGCTTAAAGCAAGCTCGCCCATCTTTTTAAAATTGATGGCGTCTTTGCTCAATTCGATTTCAAAATGGCTTACGTTTACCGGGTTTTCTGCGGTGAAATTTACCTGGATAGAACAAGCTTTTTTAGTAAGTGTAAATTGGGTAAAATTTACTGGTACAGGAGCTGCATCTCTCGTAATTGTGTATTGCAAACTGGCAGTATTGTTATTTAAATCCTCATCCTTCAAAATGTTTGCCGTATTTTGATTGGTAACTAAAAAGTTGGTTACAATCTCGTCTGTGCCTAATATATTGCCTGCTTTTAAATCAAATATGGCAGTTCCTGTAAAGTCACCAGGCATGGCGGTAAACAAATCTCCCGTAATTTCTACATTTCCCCTAACTAGTGCGGATGTCCATTTAAAATAATTATTCAACGCTGCATTGGCAAGGTTAAATGAAGGGTCAATTGCAAGGTATTTGCCGAGGTTAATTTTTAACTTACAACTATTAGCCGGAATACTGTTTAACTGGTGAAGATTAAATACAGGTATTTTTAATCGAATAGTTTTGTTCGGTGCTATAAAACTTGCAAACTCCTCAGATACGCCATCAATATTTACAACATCCATCTGGCTGATAGCTGGATCTGCTGCAACAATCTGTGCATAGGATGAATGGAAACAAATAGTAATAATGAAAAGGAGGATTGTTTTTCTCATAATTTTTTTCATATACTAAACGCTCTTTCCAAATTTAAAAGACCTGCAAGAATTATATACTGGTAATTAACAATGCCATTGATTACCGGTATATAATTCATGTTCAATTACAACTGTTGAAATCTTACTACAACCGGGGAATCAATTTCACTTCCGGTAATTTTGATAACGTACTGTCCGGCTGCAAGCAAACCTGTTTTTAATTTAAACTGATCAGCATTTAAAAAGTTCAATTCTTTTTGATTGATAATTTTGCCGTTTAAATCTAAAATAGTAACAGCTACCTTTCCATTAAAAATTCCGGTATTGGCTCTCAACGTTATCTCAGTATTACTTTTTATTGCCGGATTAGGAAAAAGTTTTACAGATAGTTTTTCACTACAAATACCTTTTACTGTTTTAATATTTGTATATTGAAATTTGCCATCTAAATCTACAGATTTTATTCTTACATAAATAATCGAAGCTTTATTGTTATCATTTAGCGGAAACAAAAAAGCATAATTAATGCGGCTATTAGCTGCTATCAGACCCATGTTCACAAAATTTCTGCCATCTTTGCTGGTTTCAATTTCAAATTGTTTTACATTAATTTCATTCTCTGTAGAAAAATTTACTTTAATACTACATCCTTCATTTTTTACTAATAAACCTGTAAAAGTAACAGGGGTAACTCCTCCGCTCCCTTCTACAATTGTGTAGCCTAAGGCAGCACTATTGTTAGTAGGGTTTTCATCAGAAAGAATCCTGGTTGTATTGTGGTTGGTGATCAAAAAATTGGTAGTAATAGTTGAACTGCCAAGTATTGAACCTTTAACCCTGAATTCGCAAATGAAATCGAAATTTGCCGGTAGAATTGTTTTTAAATCACCGGTGAGTTGTACCTGACCGCCTTCTGTTACTGCTATCCAGTTAAAATATTGACTGGTATTTGTATTATTTAAATTAAAATTTGGGTCAAGCACCAATTTTGAGCCAAGACCAATTTTTATTTTACAGGTGCCTGCCGGTAAAGCATTCAGTAAATTTAAATTTAATATAGGAACTTTTAAATCAACCACACCATTCAATGGCAGCAAATTTTCATCAATCGGGAAATTTGAAACCGTTTTTACAGATAAGTTTTGCAATGCAGGATCAGCTATAACAGCCTGGCTGTAGCTGTTTACTGACAAAAGAAAAAGGGTAGAGAGTAAAATTAAATTTTTCATGTTTTTTTAATTCTTTAGTTTGGTTTCATAAATGAAGTAATCAGTACACCGGTAAATGGTATTATTATATACATTACTACACTGCTTTAATAAATATTAAGCTGTAAACGTAAGTTTATGGTATTTTGAAAGGGAGAGGATTATTATTATTTGCAGGTGCAAATTTATACAATCTTGTGTTGTACATGATTAACAAATTGTTATTGAAGTATTATCAATTTCCTTTTACACAATAAAATTTGAGTATCACTAATGAAGATAAAAATATTAACAGATTGTAAGAACAACTTTTAAAACTTAATCATAAGTTAATATCAATTATTAGGTGGCTACTTTTAATTTATCATTATTAAGTATTATAATGGAGTATTTAAATGAATTACTCTTTGGCTGCTGCTGTTGTTGACATGATGCACAGAAAACAACAATACCATTAAAGTAAAAGGTTCGGATAAAGAAGTTAACCTTGCAGTAAAACTATGTGAATCATTTCAGGGCATGTATGCTGATTATTTTGGCTCTATCTCCGGTGGCGGATCAGGGTTGGGTATTGCCTAAGTAATCAATGGCACAACAAACGTTGCCAACTCCTCAAAGGGTTTAATCAAAAAGAAAAAATATTTACCAAAAAAATTTTGGCAATAGATTCATTTGTTTTTGCCCGGGATGCGATTGGTTTTGTAGTGACCAATGATCTTTCAATTGATTCCATATCTGTTGATAATTTGGCGAAATTATCAGATGTTACTTATAAAAACTGTTTTCTATCACTACCTCCAACCTGAAAGTGAATATTTACGGCACCCAAAGTAATTCCGGATCGCATGATTTTGTAAGGCACAAAAATTAGCTTTATTCCTGCTTCAAAAGAAATGAATGGTAATGCACAGATTTTAGAAGGTATAAAAAATGACCATTCTGGTATTGGTTATGCTGGTAGCTAGTTATTTAATTCATGGTGCAGCAAAGGTTAAAGGTGTTGAAGATTGCTGCTTCCTCCAATGAAAGGGCTTATTCTGCGCTGGATTCCAATATAATTATGAAGAGGAAGTATATTTTTCAACATCCGATTTTTTAATATTTTTAAAAGCTATAGTTATTGGTAAAATATACATCAGATAATAATGTAGTAGTATTATAATTGCTATCTAAAAATGTAACAGGTTTGTTCCCTTTTTCCATAGTAATATTATTTGCCCGATAACGGGAAGTATTTTGAAATCATGCGTTTAAATTACCCAGATTATCGAATTCATTTTCTAATAAATTCACAATGAGAATTTCCGATACTTTTCCTTTCAAATGTTACATTATTGTTTCCATTTCATTAATTAATTATGAATTTCATGAAACGGACAAAATAGTAAAAGAAATAAAACAACTTTTGCATTGCAAAGAATTTTAACGCTGAAAGATAACTATGAAAGATAACTATGGATAAAAAGAAAATACTCTTTATTATTGGTTCTCTTAACCAAACTACCCAAATGCACCAGGTGGCAAAAATGCTGCCTGATTATGATTGTTTTTTTAGCCAGCTCTATAGCAATAATCTGTTAATTAAATTGGCAATAAAATTTGGCTTACTCAATTCCACTGTTCTCTCCGGAACTTTTAAAAGCGCTGCGGATACATATTTAGCGAACAATAATCTGCCCAACGATTATGCCACAAAGCAGTTTAAAAATGATTATAGTATGGTGGTATTATGTTCAGATATGTTAATACCAAGGCAATTAAGTAAACTCAAAACTATCTGGATACAAGAGGGAATGACCGACCTAATTACACCATGGGGAAAAATCGTTCATAATTTTCAGTTACCTTATATGCTTGCTTTTAACACAGCTTTTAACGGCTGTAGTAATATTTGTGATATTTTTTGTGCGGCTTCTACCGGGTATAAAAAACAGTTTTCAAAGTTAGGCACAGCAGCAGAAAAGATTTTTGTTACAGGTATCCCTAACTATGATAACATAAGTTCTTTTTTGCAAAATGATTTCCCTTATCATGATTTTGTAGTTGTTGCAACTTCAGATACAAGAGAAACCGGTAAAATTGATGACAGGAAAAAATTTATTTATAATTGTGTACAAATTGCCAATGGCAGGCAACTCATTTTTAAGTTGCATCCCAATGAAAAAAAAGATAGAGCCATTGCTGAAATAAAAAAACTTACCCCTGCTGATACACTAATATTTACAGAGGGCAACATTAATCACATGATTGCCAATTGCAGCGAATTAATTACTCAGTATTCTACAGTAGTTTATACGGGCATTGCCCTCGGCAAAAAAGTGCATTCTTATTTTGATATTGAAAAACTAAAGGGATTGTCGCCTATACAAAACAATGGAAGTTCTGCCACTAGTATTGCCAGTATTTGCAGAAATTATGTAGAGTACAAAGGTGAGTTAAAAGATTTTCTGCAGTTGCAACATCGTTCGAAACAATTTTCACAACAACTTCAAACAAACTGAAACTGCCGCAATCAAGCTCAGATATTATAACTATTATTCAAACCAGAACTGGCTCATCCCGTTTGCCAGTAAAAACTTTGTTACCGTTGGGAGGGCAAGCTTTGTTTTTGCAACAGGTGTATAGAATGCAGGCCGCCACTACCTGCGGCACTATTATAGTGGCTACCACTAACAACCCCGATGATAATGCAATAGAGCGAATTTGTACCAAAAATAATATCTTATGCTTTAGAGGACACGAAACAGATTTACTTGACCGGCACTATAAAGCTGCACTAAAATACAAAGCCGATACAGTGGTAAAAATCCCAAGTGACTGCCCGCTGATAGACCCATTGATTATTGATGAAGTAATAAAATTCTATATAAAAAATCAACAGCAGTACGATTTTGTAAGCAACCTGCACCCCGCTACCTGGCCAGATGGAAATGATGTAGAAGTAATGTCGTTTAACGTACTGGAACAAGCGTGGAAAAATGCAAATAAAGTTTACGAGCGGGAGCATACCACTCCATACATCTGGGATAATCCGGCAAAATTCAGGATTGGAAATGTTGAATGGCAAAGCCTTAAAGACTATTCTATGTCACACCGTTTTACAATTGATTATCCCGAAGATTATTTTTTTATAAAGGCTGTATTTGATGAACTATATCCTGCAAACAAGTTGTTTAGTTGTGAAGAAATTTTAAAATTACTTGAATCAAGAGAAGATATTTTTAACTTAAATCAACAGTATGCCGGCGTAAACTGGTACCGCAATTATACAAGTGAGTTAAACACTATTAGCCCATCTCTAACAAAATGTATTTAAGTAACATTATGACAAATGATAAAAATGAATACCTGAAATCGGTTGCACTAAAAGTGAGAGAACACATTATTACAATGAGCGTTGGAGGTGGATGTTTTATAGGTGCATCGTTATCATGTGTAGAGTTGATGGTATATCTGTATGCAGAGTTTTTACAGATTGATAAAGCTAATCTCCAGGATCCTGAAAGAGACTATTTGTTTTTATCTAAAGGGCATGATGTGCCCGCTTTGTATGGTACACTGGCAGAGCTTGGTTTTATAAATAAGGAAAGGCTCAGTAACCATCTTAACACCAATGATTCAGTTTACTGGCACCCTAACAGAGCTATTCCGGGAGTAGAATTTCATGCTGGTTCATTAGGCCATTTGCCGGCTGTAGCTGCGGGTGTTGCATACGATTGTAAAATAAAAAATCAACAAAATCAGGTAGTAGTAATAACCGGAGATGGAGAGCTAAATGAAGGTACGGTTTGGGAAGCTATACTGGTAGCCAACGCTTACGGATTAAATAACCTTACCATTATTGTAGATAGAAACCAGTTTCAGGCAAATGTAAAAACAGAGGATTTAATACCTCTGGAACCTTTAGCAGATAAATTTAAAGCATTTGGATGCCATGTTACCCGTATAAACGGACATGACTTTGAAACCATTGAAAATGCCTTACAAGCAATACCATATAGCAACCATAGAATAAATGTTGTGATTGCTGATACGGTAAGAGGCAAAGGATTACCAAGTATTGAAGCAAAGGCAGACAGGTGGTTTTGTGCTTTTACACCAGAGGAGGGACAGCAATTATTAGAAGAATTACACGGCAATTTAAAAGCCGACTTACAATCTGAAACATTAATTGTACGATAATGACTTACGAGGAACTATTAATAAAAACAGCACTGGATAACGAACAGATTATTGTGATGACTGCCGAAAACAGGGCGTTGGTACGCAACGTATCAAAAGCATTGGGCAATCGGTTTATAGACACTGGTATTACAGAACAAACTTTGATTGGAATTGCTTCCGGACTGGCACTTCGTGGAAGAATTCCAATAGTGCATGCACTTGCTTCCTTTCTTACTATGCGTGCCTTTGAATTTATCCGTACAGATATAGGAATTGCAAATTTACCGGTAAAACTGAGCGGCTATATTCCAGGGTTTTTATCAGATGGCAATGGCCCAACTCACCAGGCAGTTGAAGATATTGCTTTAATGAGAGGCATACCTGGCATGGAAGTATATGCACCTGCCGATGAAGATGATCTGGTAAAAATGTTGCCCGCCATCTGGCAATCTCCTGCACCTGCTTATGTAAGAATCAATCATAGGCAAACCAGTTTTAAACACCAGCCTTTTGAAATGGGTAAAGCAGAGGTAATAGCAAAAGGTACCGATGTAACTATTTTGGTTTATGGCTTTTTGTTTGAAGAGGCATTAAAATCGCAGGAAATGTTGGAAGAGAAAGGAATTTTAACCGGAATAATTAATATGCGTAGCCTGAAACCTGTAGATGAAAAAATTATCATCAGTAGTGCAATGAACAGCAAAATGATAGTAACACTGGAAGATCATTTTGTTACCGGCGGTTTATACTCCATTGTTGCAGAAACGTTACTAAAAAACAGAATTACCGCAGATGTACAACCCATTGCATTAAATAACCATTGGTTTAAACCTGCATTGCTGCAGGATGTTTTAGCGTACGAAGGCTTTACCGCAGAAAAAATAGTTGAAAAGATTGAAACCAAATTTCAGGAAAATAAAAAAAGAGCTCATGCCTAATAAAGTAACTTTCAACAGCGATTATCCCAACATATCAGTTTCTAATGAATTATATGATCGTGCCGTAGAAATTATGACACCCGTTACACAAACTTTAGCCAAAGGCCCCGGGCAATATGTAAACGGTGTGGCACCAAAATATGTAAAAAGAGGAAAAGGTGCAAGGGTATGGGATGTGGATGACAATGAATACCTTGATTATAATATGGGCATAGGTCCGCTATCCTTAGGTTACTGTTATCCTAAAGTAGATGAAGCAATTATTGATCAGTTGAAAAATGGCATTACGTTTTCACTGGTTCACCAATTGGAAGTTACATTAAGTGAATTGATACACCAGATTATACCAAATGCAGAAGCCATCCGAATAAGTAAAACCGGAGCTGATGTTACTAGTGCAGCCATTAGGGTGGCAAGAGCATTTACAGGAAGAAATAAAGTATTGTGCTGCGGCTATCATGGCTGGCACGACTGGTACATTGGTGTTACCAGCAGAAATAGCGGTGTACCGGAAGAAGTAAAAAACCTGACTGCAACTTTTGAATACAACAACCTGGAATCTGTAAGAGCTTTGCTTGATGAAGATACGGCTTGTGTTATACTGGAACCTTTTATTTTTGAAGCCCCCACCAATGATTTTTTACAAGAGCTGAAAGAACTTTGTGAGTTTAATGGCACGCTGTTGATTTTTGATGAAATGTGGACTGGTTTTCGCATTTCTTTAGGTGGCGCACAGGAATATTTTAATGTTATACCAGATTTAGCCTGCTACTCAAAAGCCTTTGCCAATGGCATGCCCATCGCCTTACTTACCGGTAGAAAAGATGTAATGAGCCTCTTTAATGAAGAAGTGTTTTTCTTCACCACCTTTGGTGGAGAAGCTCTTTCCCTGGCTGCTGCTGTTGCTACTATTGAAGAAATGATTGATAAAAATGTACCTGCATACCTGGCGCAAAAAGGCAAATTACTAAAAGATGGTTACAATAATATTGCTGAAGAGTTGGGCATAGATGGCTACACTAAATGTGTGGGCTATGACTGTCGTTCTATGGTAACTTTTGATGCCACTGCTGGCAACCCATTAGAGCTAAAATCTTATGTTCAACAAGAATTAATTAAAAGAGGAATCTTATGGTCGGGCTTTCATAATATGTGTTACAGTCATACAGATGATGATATAGCCTATACATTAAAAGCCTATCAGTCAGTATTAGAATTGTTAAAGATAGCCGTAGATAAAAATGAAGTGGCAGCATCACTAAAAGGTAAGCCGGTAGAAGCTGTGTTTAGAAAACTATCTGACCTAAAAACAAAACCTGTTGTAAAAGCATAGCAAATCCATTTAATGAATATGTTTTCTTTAGTGAATAGAGTGGCAATAGTTACCGGATCTGCCGGCTTGTTGGGTAAGGCTCATTGCAGGGCGTTAGCAGCAGCAGGTGCCAATGTGGTAGTGGCTGATTTAATTGAAAAAGATTGCATTGAAATAGCAAACGCATTGGGAGAAAAACATTTGGGTATTGTATTAAATGTAACCGAAGCAGATTCTATAAAAAATGCCAAAGAAATTATCCTTCAAAAATATGGAAGAATAGACATACTGGTAAACAATGCTGCTATTAATGATATGTTTGAAAATCCATTACTTGGTGCAAAACAATCCATGTTTGAGCATTATCCGCTTGATATGTTTAACAAGTGCCTGGAAGTAAATGTTATGGGCATGTTTCTTTGTTCGCAAATACTTGGTTCGGTGATGGCCGAACAAAAAAGTGGAAGCATAATTAATATCGCTTCTACTTATGGTATTGTAGCACCGGATCAATCACTTTATCAAAATAAAAATGGAGAACAGGTGTTTTATAAATCACCCGCTTATCCTGTTACAAAATCTGCTGTTATAGGATTTACAAAATACCTGGCCGCTTATTGGGGTAATAAAAATGTACGTGTCAACAGTCTTTCGCCTGGCGGAGTAGAAAATAACCAGGATGATTTTTTTCAACAAAAATATGCAGCTAAAACATTGCTTGGCAGAATGGCTGATGCAGATGATTACCAGGGAGCTATTGTATTTCTTGCAAGCGATGCATCTGCTTATATGACGGGTGCCAACCTTGTGGTAGACGGGGGCTTTACAACAATTTAAACAAACTATGGATACCAATTTATTACAAGCGAAAGCATCCAAAATAGTATTACTGCTTACTGATGTAGATGGCGTACTAACTGATAATGGAGTGTACTACAGTGCCGATGGCGAAGTGCTGAAACGGTTTTCGATTCGAGATGGAATGGGTGTGGAAAGATTAAGAAATTATGGTATTGAGACGGGTATTATTACGGGCGAAAATTCCGGCGCAGTAAAAAAACGTGCCGAAAAATTAGGCATTACAGAACTGCATTTGGGCAGTAAAGATAAAGGGGCTGTATTAATAGAAATACTGGAAAGAATGCAACTTCAGCCTTCTCAAATTGCATTTATTGGTGATGATGTAAATGATCTTTCTATTATCTGTAAAGTTGGATGTACTGCCTGCCCTAATGATGCAATGCCACAGGTTAGCAGCGTAGTGGATTATGTGTGTAAAAATAAAGGTGGATACGGGGCTTTCAGAGAATTCGCTGAATTTATTATTGCTGCTAAACTTTAATCTCAACTTATAAATAATCAATAAAACATAAACCTTCCGATATGAAAAAATATCAAGTTAAACCGGGCAAATCTATTGGCGCAAATGAACCTGTTTACATTATTGCTGAAATTGGAATTAATCACAATGGCTCTGTTGATTTAGCTAAAAAATTGATTGATGAAGCTGCTGCAGCAGGTTGCGATGCAGTTAAATTTCAAAAGCGTACTCCCGAACTTTGTACTCCAAAAGACCAATGGGATATTATGAGAGATACTCCCTGGGGAAGAATCAGTTATATCAATTACCGAAAATTAATTGAGTTTGGATACGAAGAATATGGCATGCTGGATAATTATTGTAAAGAAAAAAACATTGACTGGTTTGTTTCCTGCTGGGATGAAGAGGCGGTTGACTTTATTGAACAATTCAATCCTGCTTTGTATAAATTTGCATCTGCATCTTTAACCGATCATTCTTTAATTGCAAAAGTTAAGGGCCTTGATAAACCTTACATCCTTTCTACTGGTATGTCAACTATAGCAGAAATTAATGAAACAATTAATATTTTTGGAACGGAAAATACATTAATTGCTCATTCTACTTCAGCTTATCCATGTCACCCTTCAGAACTAAATCTGAATATGATTAATACGCTTAAAAAGCTATTTCCGGATATGCCTGTTGGTTATTCCGGACATGAAACCGGTTTGGCCACAACCTTAGCTGCTGTAGTGCTTGGAGCCTGTTTTGTGGAAAGGCATTTTACTACAGACAGGGCTATGTGGGGGTCAGACCAGGCTGCATCTGTAGAGCCTCAGGGCATGCATAAACTGGTAAGAGATATTAGAGATACTGAAATAGCTTTAGGTGATGGCATAAAAAAAGTTTATGAAAGTGAACTAGGGCCTCAAAAAAAACTAAGAAGAAAAATGTCACTTGCCGGTTTGTAAGTAAATGGAAAGAAAAAAAGAATAGATAGATTGACAGGCAAGCTATTTTCCTGTAATAAAATTATTATGGGGCGTTGTTTCTTTTTTAAAAGTAGCGTGTTCTTATTCTGATATAAAATTTGAAAAAATCTGGTAAGGTATCAGCAAAAATTTAAAAATTTAGCTGGACTAAACATATTTTTTTAAAATATTTGGGTACTAAAATGGGCAAGCTTATTATTGCAAAGTTTCAAAAAGCTGCAACTTTGCAATAATTTTTATCAGGCAATAAAAAACTTTTTTTCTTATTATACTTTCTAAAGATATTGTATGGCATGGGTTTACCTGTTTGTTGCAGCTTTGTTTGAAATTTCCTGGACCTTCTCTTTAAAATATCTGGAAATGAAAAAGGTAACTTCTATTAAATGGCTTCATTTTTTTGAAAGTACAGCAGGTATCTATACATTAATTCCTTTATTCGGCTATGTTGTTTTTGGGTTGGCAAACATTTACTGTTTTTCGGTAGCCTTAAAATCAATACCCACAGCTACCGCATTGGCTGTATGGATGGGTATTTCTTTGGTAGGCATCAAAATAATTGATATCAGTATTTTTAAGCAGCCATATAACTATACCCAATTTATCTTTATTACATTTATTTTGGTTGGGATTATTGGCTTAAAAGCAGGTAAATAAATTATATTTCTATTGTTATTACCTGTGGAATATATAAGTATCAAAACGTTTCAGCTTATTTATTTTTTATACCAGTGACAAAATTATTTAATAATCTTAAGAGATAACCAATCGTTTTTTTAATAAAATATACTATAGGGATAAATTTATTACATCAAATAACTATTATTTAATCCCAATTTAATAAAGAGTTTAAACTGAAATGGTTGCTTTGCAAAACCGTAAGCGTGAAATCAGTTTATCTTGTTTATTTACTACTTGCTTTTGCATCATATTTACAGGCGCAAGCACCCGCTAAAAATGTCTTTATCATAACGTTAGATGGTGTTAGGTGGCAAGAAATATTTAAAGGCGCAGACAGTGCGTTACTCCAAAATAAGGATTTTGTAAAAAATGTAGATTTAATGCTGCAACAGTTTTGGGATATTACTCCCGAACAAAGGAGGCGCAGGTTATTACCATTTTTCTGGTCGGTAATAGCTAAGCAAGGTCAATTAATGGGTAACAGAGATATTGAAAATAAAGTGAATGTAGATAACCGTTATAAAATATCTTACCCTGGCTATAATGAAATATTTACTGGATATCCTGATAAAATTTTTATTCCAAATCTTGCCTTAAATAATCCCAATAGCAATGTTCTTGCTTTTCTTAACAATCAAAAAGAATATAAAGGTAAGGTTGCTGCATTCTGTTCGTGGCGCATGTTTCCCTTTATACTAAATGAAAAAAAAAGCAACCTGTTAGTAAATGCTGGTTATGAAGCCCTAACTGATAGTGATGGCGCCAATTTAATCATCAATAGTATTCAAAAAAATATTGCACATGTTGGCAGTACAAGGCACGATTTACTTACCTATGAAGCTGCCAAAAATTATATTGAAATGCATCACCCAAAAGTGCTGTACCTGGGGCTTGGGGAAACAGATGAATTTGCACATCATGGTGCTTATGACAAATACCTTCAAAAACTCCACCAGGCCGATGCGATGATTGCAGAGTTATGGTATTTGGTACAAACAGATCCCTTTTATAAAAACAATATCAGTTTAATTATTACAACAGATCATGGTAGAGGTAGAAAAGCATCTAATTGGCATACTCATGGTTTTTGGATAGCAGGATCCGGAGAAACATGGCTAGCTATGCTGGGTAACGGCATTGAGGCTGCTGGTGAACTTACCCAAAAGCAACAAGTATATCAAAAACAAATTGCCAGTACTATTAGTAGTTTATTGGGGTATCAATTTGAAGCAAATCATCCGGTAGCCAGTCCGGTTACTTTACTTCCATTTAAAAAACAGGCTACAATTTGCGAAGAAATAGTAACTGTAAAAGAAAACTGATTCAATGCAAAAAGTGTAGATAGATTTATTTAACAATCAATTCAGGCAATATAACGGAAAAGTATATTCTATTTATTAAGAATTATTTTAAGTTATAATAACGTTAAAGACATGTTTGGCAAGTAGGTTTGCATTACTAAATTTATATTAATCCAATATTAAACCATGAAAAAAGGCAGTCAATTTAAGCAGCTTTTATTTGTATTTTTATTAGTTGGTTTTGGTTCGTTACATTCACAAATAGTGCCTCTCAAAAATGCTTATGCTCACAATGATTATTGGCATAAGCGACCATTATTCGACGCATTAGATAAAGGATTCACTTATATGGAAGCTGACATTTACTTAAAAAGAGGTAAATTAATTGTTGCACATATACTACCATCTATTAAAGCAAAGCGAACACTTGAAGCCCTTTATTTTAAACCTTTAAATGACTGTATAACTGAAGATATAAAAAGGAATAAAAATAAATTGTGCATTACTTTAATGATAGATATAAAAACTGATGCAACTAAAACTTACGCTGTTTTATTACCATTACTGCAAAAATATAAATCCATCCTTTCAACTTTTGAAAACGGGGTATTTAACAGACGAAATGTTACCATTGTAATAACCGGGCATAAACCTTTTGCCAGTATAAAATCAAATGAATGCAGACTGGCTTTTATTGATGAAGATCTAAGACAAACAGGGATTGATTCTTCTTCTAATACTTATATTACTGCAAGTTGTAAATACTCAAAATTATTACATTGGAAAGGTGAAGGCCTTTTACCTGAAAAGGAAAGAGAACGTTTACAGTTTTTTGTTTTGCAAGCACATGCCTATGGAAGAATTGTTAGACTTTGGGCTTCGCCGGAAAATAGTGTAGTATGGAATGAATTACTTAAATGTGATGTTGATTTAATAAATACCGATAGGTTAGAAGATCTTAGAATTTTTCTGGTTTCGGCAGTAGAAATGATTACCAAAAAAGAAGTAGCAATCATTAAATCTCTATCTGCTGATAATATTATTTCTATAAGTGGAGAAGGACATATTCTTAAGAAATAGTAAAAATTCAGCAATTACGGAAATTATCATTGTACTTTTCCATGAAAATAAGATTGCATAATCTTAATAGACTTGTCACTAAAATTTTACATACTCCCCTGTAAAAATCTTAAAAAAAAAATAGTTGTACAAAAAATTAATTTTATACAACTATTTCTGCCGTTTTTTCTTCCCGTTTAATTACAAAAAAATAAAAAAATAAAAAAATAAAACAATAGCAAGAAATTTATGCGTTGACTGGCTTTTTCTTTTCTGCAGGTTTCTTAAAAGCAGTTGGAGTTACCGGTTTTTTTTCCGCAGATGGAGTTGTCGATTTCTTCCCATCAGTTGAAGTTGCCGTTTTCTTTGCAACAGATGGAGTTGGGGCTTTCTTCCTATCAGTTGGAGTTACCATTTTCTTCCCTTTAGTTGGAGTTGCCGTTTTCTTCCTATCAATTGGAGTTGCCATTTTCTTCGAATCAGTAGGTTTTGCCGAATTCTTTACAGCATTTTTTTTGAACCCTTTCTCAAACAATTTGGTTATTTTTTTTATTATTTTTTCCAGTGTCTTCTCACCTAATTGTTTTTCATAACTATTTAATGCAATTGTAAGGTCATCATGAATTTTTCTATTGATTTCACTTTTCAAATCTTTTTTTTCCGAATTTTTCTTGCTAATTGTCATTTTATTTTAGTTTTAAGTAATAATTTAATAACATAAAGGTAACAATTAGTTAATATTGCCAATGTTAAGTTTTTTTCTACAATCGAACTAAAGTATATTTTACCATTTATAAATTTTTGCAAAACATTAAGCCACCATATCTTGTTGCTGAAATAAAGAGACTTGATTTTCCGTTAATTTTACTTTCATGCTACAACTCAAGCAAATTATTATGAATAAAAAATTTTTACCAGTATTTCTGGCACTTATTGCTGCAAGTTTTTTCTTTGCTTTTCAATCTCATGGACGCAATGAAGACATTCCGAAATCGAAATATGAAAAGATTTTGCGTAACGTAGGCTTGCTTTTGCAAGATGGACACTATAGTCCTAAACTAATTAATGATGACTTTTCTGCCCTCGTTTTAAAGGCGTTTTTGAAGGATTTGGATGAGGATAAAAGCATTTTTTTGAAAGCAGATATTGATAGTTTTCAAAAATTTGTTGCTAAAATAGATGATGAAATACATGGTTCATCCTTAGAATCTTTTTATGCAATAAGTGGCTCCTACACCCGTAGGTTGAATGAAGCTTCAGGATTTTATACAGAAATATTGAGTAAACCCTTTGATTTTTCGAAAGATGAAAATATTGTTACAAAAGGTGATAAGTTGCTACATCCTAAAAATAACGATACAAGAAAAGAAGTTTGGCGCAAGCGATTGAAATTTCTGGTACTAACACGATATGCTGAATTATTAGAGGATAGAGAAGTCAACCAAAATAAAAAAACGACAGATTTACCTGATACTACAGATGGTAAAAAGTTTATTCCATTTGTGTTTAAGGCAGATAGTACCCTGGAAAGAGAATCAAGGGATCAGGTGCGTAAACAGATTGGCAGGTATTTTACAACGTTAAAAAATCACAATACTACAGATGAGATATTTAGCACATTTGTAAATGCTATCACAAATGAAATGGATCCGCACAGTAGTTATTTGGCGCCAATCGACAGCCGTGGATTTAATGAAATGATGAGTGGTAAATTTTATGGCATTGGTGCTCAGTTAAAAGAGGAAGAAAGTAAAATTAAAATCTATAGTCTTATAACTGGCGGGCCTGCATGGAAGTCTGGCGAATTGGGTGTTAATGATGAAATTATGAAGATTGCCCAGGGAAATGCAGAACCTGTAGATGTAACTGGTTACGCTGTAACAGATGCAGTAAAACTCATACGTGGTGCAGAAGCAGGCACTCCTGTAAAACTCACTATCCGTAAGCCAGATGGAAGTATAAAAGTTATAACTTTATTGAGAGATGAGATTAAGCTAGATGATACTTTTGTTAAGAGCGCAATCATTCAGGGCAAAAATAAAATTGGATATATTTATTTGCCAGAGTTTTATATAGATTTTGAAAAGCAGGACGGTGCCAAATGTGCCGATGATGTGGCAAAAGAAATTGTAAAATTAAAAGCAGAAAATGTAGATGGAATTGTAATGGATTTGAGAGGTAATGGCGGTGGCTCGCTGCCCGAAGTAGTAAAAATGGTAGGGCTTTTTATAGAAGATGGACCAATATGCCAGGTTAAAGGAAGAGATATGGTGAACCCGGCACAATTAAAAGATAGGGATAAAAGTGTTTTATACACCGGACCGCTAACCGTAATGGTAGATGAGTATAGTGCTTCTGCTTCCGAAATTTTTGCAGCAGCCATTCAAGATTATAAAAGAGGTATAATTATAGGTAGCAGCTCTACTTATGGTAAAGGAACCGTACAACGCACCATACCCCTTAATCCAGAAACAGAAAATATATTTGGCAATAAAAAAGCAGAGGACCTCGGTACTGTAAAACTAACATTGCAAAAATTTTATCGCATAAATGGTGGTGCTACCCAACTAAGAGGCGTAACGCCGGATATAGTAATACCAGATAGGTACGAATTATCTAAAACAAGAGAAAAAGATAACCCTTCTGCATTAAATTGGGATGAAATAAAAAAAGCAGATTACAAGCCATGGGTTTCTACTTTTAGTACAGATGAAGTAATTGCTGCTGCTAATATACAGGTACAATCAAACAGCATTTTTTCTGTTATGAAAACAAAGATTGAGTGGATTAGTAAACAAAACGATAAAGATTACCCGCTAAATTTATCAAAATACCGGGAAGAACAAAAAGGATTGAAGGTGGCTTACAAGCAACTAGATAGCCTGTATAAAATAGCCACTGATATGGATGTAAAGAATATTCAGGCAGATATTGCAAAATATACAACAGATAAAGAAAAAATTGAAAAAAATAAGCAGTTTTTAAAAAGGATTAAAACTGATATTTATATTGACGAAACTGTAAAAGTGGTTAATAAAATGATTGACCAAAGTAACCTTGCGCTAAACTTAAATGACGCAAGTGAATTGAAAAAGAACTAGAAAATTTGAAAACAGTTTTTTTAGGATAGCGGGTGATTAGTTATAATTTATTAGGTTGTTTTTATCACCAAAAATGTATACACCAACTGTTGCAGTTATACAATAGAAGTAATACAGGTAAAGGTTTAAGGTTATTTTTGAATAAAGAAATAGTGAACTGTTTAGCGTTGAAAAATTGTTGTTGTGTGTATTAATAATGTGAGAGTACATTATAAAGAAGCCTTAATCAGCAGTTAACATCCAAAAAGCATCCATAGAAAAAGGCCATCTCAAATTTTTTGAGATGGCCTTTTTCTATGGAAATAAAATTTATAATCAGATAGCTATTTTCTTTTTAAAGATCTTTTTCTTTGCGCCTGCTTTAACGGGCTGTTTTGTTTGTTTATTAAAGATAAATACAATTGGTTTTAGTTCTGATTGATCATTATTTTTATTGAGTTGCAAATAGTAAGTTACTTTCTCTGCACTGCCAGAATTCTCTTCTTCTACTTTTACAAAAATTGATTGTGTTGCCAACGTTTCATTATTTACAATACTAATTGGCGTATTATCTGTTTCAATAACCGGGTTTAGTAAATCTTTATTTACATATACTTTTGAATAGGTTTCAGTTGTTTTCTCTGGATTACTATTAAACTTTTTAACCTTGGTATTTTTAAAATATTGGGCAAA
This sequence comes from Chitinophagales bacterium, assembly GCA_038234405.1. GTDB lineage: Bacteria > Bacteroidota > Bacteroidia > Chitinophagales > Chitinophagaceae > Ferruginibacter. The sequence continues at coordinate 12,300 of JBBQTZ010000022.1, read as the reverse complement.
TTCTTGCGTGATTTTTGGTTTTGCAGCATTCTTTTTTTCGCTCTTACCGGGTAGTTCATTTAAATATAAATATTGCGGAAAAAAAGTTTTTGCAGTGTGGGCATTTTGGTAAATTAAGGGCTTTTGCACCGTTACTTGTAACAGTAATAGCACTGCTACAATTAATATTCTGGCAACAATCAGTTTTTTTTGTTGATAAAAATTGAAATATGTAACCGGCTTAGTTGTAAATATTCGCTCAATTCTGTATAATAAGTTTTTTCTGCCATTAGTAGCTGCCAATGCCAGCGTTACCTGCTTGCTTCGGTTTTGCTCAACTACTACAAGAGCAGCAGCATAGTCCTTTTTATTGTATTGATAATTAAGTACCCAATCATCGCAACATTTTTCCCTTTCCTGCTTTGCTGCTCTACTTAACAAATTGGCAAATGGATTAAAAAATAATATACTTTCGGCAATTATTTGAAATAGATTTATTAGATAGTCATCTCTTTTAATGTGTGCTATTTCGTGCAATAATATTGCCTCTGCCTGTGCTATACTTAATTGGTTGAGTAATGTAAAGGGGAATAATATAACAGGTTTAAAATAGCCTGAAACCGATGGTACATCTATATTTTTAGATAACCATATTGCCACATTTTTTTTGATGCCAATATGCAAAGCAGTTTGTTGTGTAAATAATTTTAATGCAACAGGGGCTTTTAATAAGTATTTAGTACGATTGGGTAATATAATAAAGTATTGGTTGCAAAATTGCAAAGTATAAAAGCAGATAAAACCCAGGTAAACAGTAGAAAATAAGGGTAGTAAAAAGTTAAGTATTGCAGGTAGTTGATTGCTGTTAAATAAAATAAAACCAACAGAAAATTCGTAGTTGTTTTTTAAGGAAAGATAATATGCTGCAACGGTTAGCACAAACCAGCTTAAAGAGCCTGCTAAACAAAGCAGGCTTAAATGGTACTTAAATAAAGCAGGTTCTTTACCGTTGTTTGCAGTAATTGCCTTGTACAGCAGCCATACTATGGCCGATTGCCAAAAGCTGTTTATAATACCCCAGCCAATGGCTTGTAATAGAAAAGCCTGCATAAAATAATGATCTGCCATAAAAAACAGCTATTTGATTGTTTTTAAAAAATTACTGATTTCTTCCAGCTCCTCTTTTGTTGCCTTGTGATTACCCAGTGCCTGCATTACCATCTTTACCGGCGAACCTGCAAAAAGGGTGTTAATCATTTTATTTAAAAAAAGATTTTGTGTAATTTCTTTGCTTACTGCCGGTTGATAAATATGCGATTTGTTGCTGTTATCCCTTGTTACCAGCCCTTTTTCCAGCATTATCTGCATCAATTTAAGGGTGGTAGTATAGCCAGCTTCTTTAGAAAGTAAAATTTCTTCATGAACTTCCCTTACCGTAGCAATTTTTTTTTGCCATAGTATTTGTAATATTTCCAGTTCACTTTCTGTTGGCTTATTTTTCTTTATTAAAGTCATAATACGATTGTTTTCGTACGTGAAGATAAAAGAAAATTCAATACAGAAATTAATACAGTAATATTTTAATTTGCTGCAAGGCATGTTGTAAATTATAACTCATTATGGCATAAATAAATTTCACCCATGCTTATAAAGTTGAAAATCTGGTTTTAACTCCAATAATTATGCTGTTGTAAGGTGGTACATTTATTTATTACTAAATATTTAACAGCAGGGGAGAGTTGCTAATGGATTTTTTATAAAAATCTTTTATTGGATTTTTTGCATAAAAAAATCCCTCTTATTTAGTTTTTAAATAAGAGGGGGTTTAAGCAAATCCGGGTACTTAAGATTCACAAGTTTAACTTATCTGAGTTGGCTTTAATACACCATTGCAAAAAGTTATAGTAGATGCTTGTGGTTTAAGTGTTTTTGGTTTTTAGCCATTATCGCTTTTTAAAGCATAGGCTTAGGTATTGGGTTGTAGTTTAAAATAGGGTATTGATTAATGCTGGTTTGAGTTATCATCGCTTTTTAAAGCATAAACTCAGGATAATTGGTTTGTTGGTTTTCTACAGGATTTAGATTTTTTGTTTTTAATGAATTTTAATTTACAAAACATGGATGGTGTTTTGATTTTTACTTAGAATATTGGAATTGGTTTTTTGGATATTGAGACTTAATCTTACTTATCTTTTAATGATATCTTATTGATTATTTCTATTGTAAAATTGCAACAGTTTAGGTTTATAAAGTATGGCGTAAGCGGTTACTCTTTATCAAAAATTTGTCAATAGTTTGTAGTGATATTTCTACAATAAATTACAGCTTTTTTATTTATCCTCCTCAAAAACAAGCCGTTCCTGGCAAACTCTTTATTAATAATACTGTCGATTTTGTATTTTTTCTCCCAAATATCTTAACACTTTTCCTTATCCAATTTGCCTGCGTAAATTCTGTTTTATAGAACTTACACTGCACCTGAAGAACCCTGTGTTTGTTACTGCAAAATCAAAAAACATTTACGTTTGCTGTATGTTTTGCTTATTTCATTGACGGATGTTAAAAATGCAAGGAATACCAAAAGAGGCTTTAACTATTTTTAGTTAAACCAGCTTTGTCAAATACTTTAACTTTACCAGCTATCAAATATAAAATGGCTACAAAAAAATTACTGGTAATAGGAGGGGGAGCAGCAGGTTTTTTTTGTGCAGTTAATGCTGCCCGGTTAAACCCTCAATTGGAAGTAATAATTGTAGAAAAATCTAATAAACTCCTGAGCAAAGTAAGGGTAAGTGGCGGTGGAAGGTGTAATGTTACCCATAGCTGTTTTAGTATTACCGAAATGATAAAGAAATACCCAAGGGGCCACAGTTTTTTAAAAAAAGCCTTTTATCATTTCTTTACAACAGATACCATTCAATGGTTTAGCGAACGGCAGGTTACACTTAAAACTGAGGCTGATGGAAGAATGTTTCCGGTTACTGATAGCTCTGAAACTATTGTTAATTGCCTGGTGCAGGAGGTAAATTTATACGGCGTTCAAATTATACTAAACAAAGAAGTAAGCCAACTTCTTTTATTGAACAACCAATGGAAAGTTGTTTTTGCTAATGATAGTAATTTAGTAGCAGACTATGTATGTGTTGCAAGTGGTGGTTATCCAAAGGCATTGCAATTTGAATGGCTGCAAAAGTTGGGGCATACCATAAATGCGCCTACACCTTCTCTGTTTACTTTTAATATGCCCGGCAACAGCATTACTTCATTAATGGGTATTAGTGTTGATAATGCTGCTGTAAAAATTATTGGGAGCAAATTGCAGGAAACCGGCCCTCTATTAATTACCCATTGGGGCATGAGTGGCCCTTGTATTTTAAAATTATCTGCCTGGGGAGCTAAAGAACTGGCTGCCTGTAATTACAAGTTTTCCATCATGGTAAATTGGTTGCCCTCTTACAATGAACAGTCGCTGAAAGAACAGTTTCAGCAAGTACGTTTTAAATTTGCAGCACAAAAAATTGTAAACCGTAATCCATTTTCGTTGCCACTCAGGTTATGGCAATACCTATTGCAGCAATCAGGTATAAATGAAAGCATACGCTGGGCCGATTTACCAGCCAAAGAGCAAAATAAACTTATTAAAAATTGCTGCTCTCAAGAGTTTTCAATTAGCGGTAAAACCACTTTTAAAGAAGAATTTGTTACAGCGGGTGGTGTAGATTTGGCTGAGGTAGATTATAATACCCTGCAAAGTAAAATTGTACCCAATCTTTATTTTGCAGGCGAAGTGTTGAATATTGATGGAGTTACAGGCGGTTTCAACTTTCAAAGCGCCTGGACAACAGGTTTTATTGCTGCAAAGGCAATTGCGGGTAGTTTTTAATAATTGCCAGTTGCTTTATTAGTTGGTGCATTTTAATTTATCGCAGCGCTGAGTAGTTGGTGAGGTCAACAACCACAGTATAACCCCGGTAGCACCTCCACCTACCGAAAATGGCAGCAAAATTTTGAAATGTATCTTTATTAGTTTGTTTGTAATTATAATACAGGTGTAGCTTTATCTTTTAAAAAGCTTTGCCTCATAGTAGCCTGTACTCAAAAGCCTACCCATTTCCATCTTTACATTATCTTTCAAATCTTTTTTTCTGAAGCCCTATCCATCCAATCCTCTTCTTTTTTATCACCGCTTGCAATAACCATTGAGGTGGCAAATATAAATACTATTTGTGCAATAAATGCATAATGCGAATTGGCATCAAAAACCCTGAGCCACGGATAATTTATTTTAAAAAATACCATAAAAGCCATTACCAGCGTGATAGTACATACTAAAATACCTGCAATAAGAAAAAACCAGCCAAAACTTTTGGATACTTTTGTAGTAGCTTTTTCTATTTTTTTTTGCAGGTAATAATATGATGCATAATACACAATGTAAGGCACCAAAATTATTACTACATGAAAAACATTTTCTGTACCAGGAATATTAAAAACGGTGAGGGATAGTAATTTAAGCAAGTAAAAAAATAATACTAAAAATAAAATAAGGGATAAAAAGCCTCCCATTAGCAGTGCCATAAGCGCAAAATATTTATTTTCATTATTATTCATAATTGATAAGTGTATGTGGTAACAATGCAAAGTAAATACTTACCTGTTGAGTTTGGTGCAATTGTTTTAACAATCACAGATTTTCCTTTTTTTCTTAGCTTACAATAGCCTCAGCATTAGCAGTAACCAAGTTTATTGATCATTCTCCACCAATACATAGAATAAGCTGGTACAACTTGTTTGTTAAATCAACCCTGCAGTTCAGCCTTAGCATTGATAACCTTCGCAATTTTTTCTACTTCAATATAGTATTTATCGGTGGTTAATTGATGCGTACTCTCTTACAAAAAAAAAGTCCCATTGCAGTAAGCAATGGGACGGTATAAAATGGTATTAAAAAAGTACTAAGCTTTGGGCTCCTCGGTAGCAGGTGCTTCATCTGTAGCACTTGCTTCAACCGCTGGTGTTTCTTCAGCAGCAGGCTCAGCAACAACAGGTTCAGCAACAACAGGCTTGATAGCAGCAGGCTCAGCAACAACAGGCTCTGCAGCCACAGGTTCAACTTTAGCAGGCTCGGCAATAACAGCAGCAGGTGCTGCGGCACTGTCCATTCTTGCTTTTAAGTCAACCAATGCACTTAAATCGCCAAGGGTAGATTTTTCTACTTTGCTTTGCAGATTTTTAACTGCTTTCTTGGTTACTTCCGCATCTGCTTTTTTCTCTTTAAATTCAGCTTGCTTCACTTCTTCAATTGCTTGCTCCCAAAGGCGGGTATGGCTTAACACAATGCGTTTGTCATTGCGGTCAAATTCAATCACCATAAATTGTGCAATTTCTTCTGCGCCAATTGTTTTACCATCCTCTTTTAATAAATGGCGGCTAGGTGCAAATCCATCAAGGCCATACGGTAATTGAACTACAGCTCCTTTATCGTCTTTTTTAGTAACAGTACCTTCATGTACACTTCCTACAGGGAATGTGCTTTCAAGGCTGTTCCATGGATCTTCTTCTATTTGCTTATGTCCAAGTTGAAGTTTACGTCCGTCTTTATCAATGTTCATGATAATTACCTCAATACTTGCACCAACTTTTGTGTATTCATTAGGATTGTTGAAACGCTTTAACCAGCTTAAATCGCTGATGTGTATCATACCACCAATACCAGTAGCTAATTCAATAAATACGCCATAAGGAGTTATGTTTTTTACAACACCACTATGCCTGCTTCCTTCAGGGAAAGTTGTTTCTATAATACTCCATGGATCATTTGCCATTTGCTTAATGCTAAGGCTCATTTTACGGGTATCTTTATCCAGGGTTACAATTTTGGCTTCGTACTCATCATTTAGTTTAAAGAATTCTTTAGCATTTACTGGTGTATTTGCCCATGTAATTTCACTTACATGCACCAAACCTTCTACACCTGGCATAATTTCTAAGAATGCACCATAATCTTCAATGTTTACTACTTTACCTTTTACTACTTCGCCTTCTTTAATAGATTCGCTAAGCGTATCCCATGGATGAGGAGTTAATTGTTTTAAGCCTAAGCTGATACGTTTTTTATCATCATCAAAATCAAGTACTACAACATTAATTTTTTGATCCATCTTCAGTACTTCACTCGGATGGTTGATACGTCCCCATGAAATATCTGTGATGTATAATAAACCATCCAATCCACCCAAATCAAGGAATGCTCCAAAATCTGTAATGTTTTTGATCGTTCCTTCCAATACCTGTCCTTTCTCCAATTTGCCAATAATTTCAGCACGTTGTGCTTCAATATCGCTTTCAATAAGGGCTTTGTGAGATACAACTGCATTTTTAATGGTTTCATTAATTTTAACCACTTTAAATTCCATTGTTTTACCTACAAACTGATCGTAATCTGTTACAGGCTTCACATCTATTTGAGATCCTGGTAAGAATGTTTCCATACCAAAAACATCTACAATTAAGCCACCTTTGGTTTTGCTGGTAACAATACCGGTAACAATTTCACCAGTTTTGTGCAATTCCATAATTCTTTCCCAGGCACGGCTGGTGCGGGCTTGCTTGCGGCTAAGATTCAAATTACCCTCTCTATCTTCTTTCTCTACCACCATTACCTCTACAATATCGCCTACTTTTAATCCACCTACTACATCTCTAAATTCATTTAAAGAAATAAGACCATCACTTTTAAAACCAATGTTTACAACAGCATCCGTTTTAGTGATTGCTTCAATAGTAGCCTGAATCATTTCTCCGTCATTGATCTGCTTAAAAGTATCGTCGTACACTTTGTCGTACTTCTCTTTTTCAGCCTGGTTGTAGCTACTAACATTGCGCTTGTCAACACTCCAGTCAAAATCGTCGTGTGGTGTTACAATTCTTTCTACTACTGGTGCTGCAGCTACAACTGGCTCAGTTATAGCATTTTCAGCAACAGGTTCTGTTGCAATTGTTTCAGCTACATCAGCAACCGGTGTTTCATCAACAGGTGCTTCAACAACAGGTGCTTCAACAATTGATATCTCAGCGGCTGGTAAAGCAGCTTCTACCTCAGGCACATTTGTTACCGCAGCAGATTCTGCTTCATCTGAAGCAGCACCTTCCTGTGCATCTGCGTTTAATTGTTTAATAATGTTAAATGACATAAAATAACCCCGGGTTTTTTAACGGGGTGGCGAAGGTAGGGCTTTTCAGCGGTTTTTTGCTGTTAAACGGAAGGTTTTTCTCTCCTTTTTTCTCTCCTTATTTCTTTGATTTTACATACAAAAATGTTCTGAAGGCCTTGTTTCTAAAGTAGTTAACGCTGTAAAAGCATTTCTACTTTAAAGGCTGCGTTTACAAAATCTCTATTTATTTATTGTCGGTAACTTTTTTCTGCTTTTATAGTATCATAAAAAAATTACTTAATGCAAAACCAATGCTGTAGTAACTTTTGGCTTTTATATAGTATTAAACTTACTACTTAAAACCTGTTTTTCAACTCCAAAATATGGTTAAAATGTAGAAAAGTTTAGTAATAATTTAAAAATTACGACTGTGATAATTTTTTAAAATTGATACCTACCGTAGCCCGGTTAATCTTCAGGCTGCGTCATTTTTCTTACTGAAATGCCTTTGCCAATTATACTAAAAAGTTGCCGTCTATGTAAGCTAATGTATTGTGTAATACAAAGTACCTACATTCGCATTGTAATACTTAAAGCAAAGTATAAATCAAAGCCATGTAATAAGTAATAAAGATTATTGCTTTAGCTACACACAATTATTTTGACCATTTAAAACAATCAACAAAACTAACAACAGTATGAAACATTTATTCATTCTCCTCACTGCATTGGGATTAGCTCAATTTAGTACTGCACAACTGGGAGGTAAAATTTCTGGGAGTATAAAAGACGGGGGAAATCAAAAAATAATTGACGCCGCTACTATTACATTATTAAACTCCGGCGATAGCAGCCTTATTAAGACAGCCGTAACTGAAAAGGATGGCAATTTTATATTTGAAAAAGTAAACAAGGGTAACTATTTAGTTGCTGCCAGTTCCATTGGCCACAAACTCGTGTACAGCACTTCATTTTTAGTAGATGAAAATCACAGCAACATAACTCTTGATGTTATGCAGTTAATTCCCATTAGCAAAAATTTAAGTGAAGTTGTAGTAAATACTAAAAAACAACTTATAGAAAGAAAGGCAGACCGCACCATTGTAAATGTAGATGCCGCTATTTCTAATGCAGGTACCACTGCATTGGAAGTACTGGAAAAAAGCCCCGGTGTTACTGTAGATAAAGATGGCAATATAAGCCTGAAAGGCAGGCAGGGTGTGCTTGTTATGCTAGATGGCAAACCTAGCTATCTCACCGGACAAGATTTAACCAATTTGTTAAAATCTATGCCTTCTGCTAATCTTGATCAAATAGAGATTATGACAAACCCTTCTGCTAAATACGACGCTGCCGGCAATGCAGGTATCATTAATATCAAAACTAAAAAGAACAAACAAGCAGGTTTTAATGGTAATATAAACCTTGCTTACGGGCAAGGTGTTTACGCCAAAACCAATAATAGCCTCAATTTAAATTATAGAAAAGGTAAGTATAATGTGTTTGGATCTGTAAGTGCCAATTACAGAGAGGGTTTTCAAAGTCTTGATATTACCCGTAAATATAAAAATGCCGATCAAAGCATCAATGCAATTTTTGCGCAAAACTCCGGCGAGGTAAAATATAACAACAACTACAACACTAAGATTGGTGCCGATTTCTATGCCAGTAAAAAAACAACCTTTGGTATTGTGTTAACAGGGTTTACTACACCAGGTAATCAAAAAAATAACAACACCAGTTTTTTAAAAAATAATATAAATGTCATTGATTCTATTGTTACGGCAAGCAGTACAGAAAAATCTACCTGGCGTAATGGGGCTTTAAACCTCAACTTCAGGCATCAGATAGATTCTACCGGAAGAGAGTTAACAGCAGATGCAGATTATGTAACCTACAACTCAAACAGGCAGCAAGATTTTTTAAACACTAGTTATACCAGCAATTGGAATAAAAAATTTGCAGATAATCTAATTGGAGAGTTACCCTCTGTTATCAATATAGCTTCTGCAAAAATTGATTATACACATCCTTTAAAATCGGGCTTAAAAATAGAAACGGGTTTAAAAACAAGTTTTGTAAAAACAGATAATACAGCAGGCTATTTTTACCTTGTTAGTAATGTTAAAATACCCGATTACGATAAAACAAACCAGTTTGTTTATAAAGAAAACATTAACGCAGCCTATATTAATGCAAGCAAAGAAATAAAAAAATGGAGCTTGCAGGCAGGGTTACGGTTAGAAAATACCAACATACAGGGCAATCAATTTGGAAATCCTTTGCGAACTGATAGTGTTTTCATGCAAAATTATACCAGTTTATTTCCTACTTTTTATGTAGGCTACAATGCAAATGAAAATAATCAATTTAGCTTTTCTTATGGCCGCCGCATTAACCGTCCGGATTATGAAGATTTGAATCCGTTTTTGTTCTTTTTAGATAAATATACATACGGAGGTGGCAACCCTTTTTTAAAGCCATCGTATGCTAATGCAGTAGAAGCTAGCTATACATTTAAGCAGTTTTTAACCACCACCGTTAACTTTACCAATACCAAAAATTTGTTTACAGATGTGTTTGATCAAAAAGGATATGCTACTATTGTAAAAAAAGACAATTTCGGCCAAACTAATATTGGTGGAATATCAATGAGCGCACAAATACCAGTAAAAAAGTGGTGGATGTTAATTGCCTATCATGAGTATAATTATGGGGAGTACAAAGGCCTGCTCAATGGAGAAAATGTTAAATTAGGTGCCGGTACTTATTTAATAAATTTAAACAACCAGTTTACACTTAAAAATGGCTGGAGTGCAGAGCTGTCCGGCTTTTACCGCTCGCCGGGTATTGAAGGGCAAATTATAATCAGCGATATGGGACAGGTAAATGTAGGTGTTCAAAAACAGGTTTTAAAAAATAAAGGTTCGGTTAAGTTGAATATCCGTGATTTATTTTATACCATGCCAGTGAGTGGTAGTATTAACTTCCAGCGCACCGAGGCAACATTTGCACAACGAAACGATTCAAGGGTAGCAACCATCAGTTTTGTGTATCGCTTTGGTAAACCTTTAAAAGGTGCACCAAAAAGAAAAACAGGTGGTGCAGGTACGGAACAAAACAGGGTTAAATCCGGCTCAAATTAATTAAGAGAGGTTTTGACAGTTAAATGCAACATCCAGATTAAAAAGAAAGGATAAATATCTGTGAACTTTATATAAAGCAATACAATAAAATGCAACTCCACTAAAGAGTTGCATTTTAATTGTGCGGTGACTAAAAATTTTATTTTATTTTTATTTTAATATAAAGTTTTAAAATAGAGTTTTTATAACTGTTGGTTTACAGATAAAACTCTTACTTTACAATACTATATTAGCTATCTCCAAAAAAAACATTATGAAAACATTTACTTTTATTGCATTTTTTGCCTTGCTTACTGTTGTTTCCTGTAAAAAAGACCCAACTGCAGCGCCAAAAAGTTGTGGAAAAACAGTAGCTGAAATTGCTGGTAATTATTCACTTACAAAAATTGAATTAGCTAATGGTACAATGTTTACTGATGTAACAACTACTTACCTTTTGCCCTGCCAGTTAGATGATAAGTTGATGTTAAATGCAAACGGTGTTGCCAATTTTGTTGATGAAGGAACAGTTTGTACACCAAGCGGCAGTAGAAATGGCAATTGGACACTTTCTGCAGATAGTAAAATCACGATTGCCGGCGGCTCTATAAGTGTTGCAAATGCTGATATTGTTTCTTTTGATTGTAATATACTGGTATTACTTGCAAACCAAACCGTTGCCGGTTTTCCGGTACAAATAAGACTTACAATAAAAAAATAAGTATAAATGCAGCAATCCTGTATTTAAATTAACGATAAAACCACCATACCATGCCTTCATTCGATTTTAGTAGTAAAGTAGATCTGCAAACATTAGACAATGCCATAAATGTAGTAAGCAAAGAAATTACCAACCGCTTCGATTTTAAAGGAAGCCATGTAGTAATTGACCTCAATAAAAAAGATTTTAAAGTAAGTTTAGAAGCCGATAGCGAGATGAAAATAGGGCAGATAATTGATGTGCTCATTAGCAGAAGTATGAAACAAGGACTGGCGGCAGAAATTTACGACCTAAGTAAAGAACCTTTTCAAAGTGGCAAAGTAACTAAGCAGGAGGTGCCCGTTAGAAATGGTATTAAACAAGAGGATGCAAAAAAAATTGTAAAACTGATAAAAGACAGCGGGCTTAAAGTACAAGTTGCCATTATGGATGATATAATTAGGGTAACCGGTAAAAAAATTGATGATTTGCAGGATGTGATTCATGCTTCAAAAAGCTGGGATACAGGTATTGCACTACAGGTGGTAAATATGAAATAAAGTAAAAATCTTACTCATAAAAAACAATTTTATAAGTAGGATAAAAAAATCTTCATAAAATTTTCCCTTTTTTTTGGCATAAAAAAAATATTTACAATACGCAGGTAATTAAATTATGGCTGCTATTGCAGTATTTGTTCTTTTATTTTGATTGATTTGCCCTACATTTGCAATCCTTTATTAAAAAGCATGGCAAAATCCATGCACAAAACTTTTACAATTATGAAAAAAGATTTGCATCCCAAAAATTACCGTTTAGTAGTGTTTAAAGACATGAGTAATGGCACACAATTTTTAAGCCGCTCAACTGCTGAAAGCAGAGAAATGGTTAAATATGAAGACGGAAATGAATATCCTGTAATTAAATTGGAGATTTCTAATACTTCACATCCTTTTTATACAGGTAAAAATGTATTGGTGGATACTGCAGGCCGTATAGATAAGTTTAAGAAGCGTTACGAAAAAAAAGCTAACTAGTATTACATAGCTTTTTTCTAAAAAATAAATCTTTAAGTCCTGCTGTTTTACAGTGGGACATTTTTTTGCCTTCTCCCAAAAAAGATGGTGTATTATAAAGCAAAGCAATCACCATAATTATCAGTTATACCTGTAATTGACAAATTACTAACCTAATAATAGTACTTTAGCAACCAATGAAGATAGTGTTAGATGATACCTTGGTGGGTAATTCCTTATATCCATTTGGAATAATAAAACCTGTTGCATCCATTAGAGTTGGCATTTTAACCATCAAACAAAAATGGGAGCAAATTACCGGAGAA